>CABMPS010000075.1 GCA_902388545.1 uncultured Collinsella sp. | reverse complement strand
GGGCTTGCGCTCGGCCACCAAATCGTAGATCAGGCGAGCATAGACCTCCGCGTCGTTCTGACGCAGGCGCTCGTCACGACAGACCAGAACTTCGTCCGCGCCGGCACAAACCAGGTGTTCGAGGTCCTCGAGCGAGCCCTCGGGGCTCATGCCGACCAGTGCCACCAGGCGACAGCCGCGGGCATCAGCAAGCTCGCGTCCCTTGCCCATGAGCTCGAAGGCCACGGATGCCACGGCATCGTGCTTGTCAGTTTGCACGAAGACCCAAATGTCTCGATATGCGTCAAGGTCTACCGCGCCGGCGGCCTCGTCGCGCTCGATCGAGATGGCGTTGACGGGGCAGGCGTCGACGCACCCGCCGCACAGGATACAGCCGTCGGTTACGCGGGCACAGCGATTGGGGCGCTCGCCCTCCACCACAATGCCGCCCGAGGCGCAGGCGCGAACGCAGCGACCGCAGCCGATACAGGCTTCGCTATCGATAATCAGCCCGCTCATCTATGCCATCCCCTCAATAATCTTGGCAAGTTTTACCGCCTGCCCGGACGCCGTTCCCTCGACGGCCTCGCACGTTTGGTCACGGTCGGGCACAAACGAGCGCACGACCTGCGTCGGTGATCCGGCAAGGCCGCAACGCGAGGGGTCGGCGTTTACGTCGGCAGCGCTGGCCACGCGCACGTCTGCATCCTCGGCCGCGCGAATACCGGCAATACTCGGCATGCGCAGCTGGCCAATCTCCTTGGCAGTCGTCATCGCACACGGCATCTCCAGGTACACCGTCTCCTCGCCGGCATCGCAGCCGTGAACGAGCGCCAGCGAGCCACACGTCGTAAATCCCGCGCTCTGCACACAGCTCACGTCGGTCACGCAGGGGACCCCAAAGGCGCCGGCCAGCTCGGGGCCGATCTGGGCCGTATCGCCGTCCACTGCCATCTTGCCGCAGATGAGCAGGTCAAAATCCTCATCGAGTGCCTCGATGCCGCATTTGAGGGCATAGGTGGTGGCTAGGGTATCGGCGCCCGCAAAGGCTCGGTCGGTCAGCAGCAGCGCGTCGTCGGCACCGCGGGCGATGCAGTCGCGCAGCAGCGATTCGGTCGCGGGGATGCCCATCGACACCACCGTCACACGCACGTCCATGCCAAAGCCGATAAAGTCGTCCTTCAGCGCTAGCGCACATTCGAGGGCACTTGCATCGAAGGGATTAATGACCGCCTGCTTGCCATCACGCACGATAGTATTGGTCTTGGGGTCCATCTTGACCTCGGTGCTTCCGGGCACCGCCTTGACGCACACCACCATATGGAAATCACTCATCTTCACGCGCCCCCTTTCTGAACGAGTTCATCCAAGAGCTTCTCCGTAAACAGGTTGCCGCGACCCAGCTGGCCGGCAGGATCGAGCTGGAGTTTGAGACGCGCCGACTCGACCATGGCCTCGTGGCCGTACATCGTCTCCAAGAAGCCCGCCTTGATCTTGCCGACGCCGTGTTCGGCAGAAACGGCACCGCCCATGGCCGTGACCTCGGAAGCCCACTGGGCAAAGAGTTCTCCACCACGACGGTAGTCTTGCGCATCGCGCGGCAGGATGTTCACATGCAGATGGTTGTTCCCGATGTGTCCCCAGGCAGCAGACTCAAGCCCGCTTTCGGCCAGCGTGCGGCGATAGAGGGCCATGACATCGGCAAGGCATGCATTGGGCACCGACATGTCCGAGCCCAACTTGGTGATAGTGGGATCCGTGCGGCGGCGCTCGTCGATAAGCATGTTGACGCTCTCAGGCACCGCGTGGCGGAAGAACCGCTGGCACTCGCGATCGACTTCGGTGCGGGCGACCCATGTCGCATCGTCGCGGCCGCCCGCAAGCTCCAGCACCCATCCCAGGTGGTACAGCTCCTCGGTCGCCTGCGCCTCGTCGTCGCAGTCGAGCTCCACGTAGACACAGACCTTTGCCTCGTCGTCGAGCGCCGGCAGCGAGGCAAACGCCGTCGACTGCTCGCGCTGGCGACGTAGAATATCCAGGGCGCCAGCATCGAAGTACTCGATGGCAGCCGCATGGGACAGGACAGGGCGCACGGAATCGGTAAAGGACACCGCCTTGTCCTCGCTATCGAAAAAGCAACTCACACCCCATACGACCGAAGGTGCCGCCTGCAGGGCGATCTCGAGCTCGGTAATGACGCCGAGCGTGCCGCACGCGCCGATAAAGAGGTCGATGGCGTCCATATCGTCCGCAACGAAATAGCCTGAGGCATTTTTTGTCTCGGGCATGGTATAGCCGGGAAGATCGAGCTCGAGCGTACGGCCCGCTGCCGTCACGAGCGACAGGTGGCGGTCCTGGGCAAAAGCCTCGCCGCGCTGAAGCTCAAGCAAATCGCCATCAGCCAGCGCGACGTGGAGTCCCGTGATATGCGGGCGCATGGGACCGTAAGCGTAGCTGCGGGCGCCTGAGGCGTTGCATGCCGCCATGCCGCCCAGACAGGCAGATGCCTCGGTGGGATCGGTGGGAAAGAACTGCTCGGGGGACTCTTGGAACTCCTCGTAGGCCTCAAGCGATGCCTGGTCCCAACCAGCGGTCGGCAGTACCTTCTTGCTCAGCTGCTTACGCAGCTCCGAGAGCACAACGCCCGGCTCCACGCGCAGCAGAAATTGGCCTTGTTCATCGCGGCGAAGGCCCAAGTAGCGATTCATACGGGAAGTATTGAGGATATGCCCACCGTGGGGCACGGCACCGGCGGCAAGGCCGGTTCGGGCGCCCTGAACCGTTACCGGGACACGCTCGGCATGGAGCGTTTCCAAAATGGCACGGACCTCGTCTTCCGTTGTCGGAAACGAGATGCTCGATGCTTCGCCCGATGCGCGAGATTCGTCGCGGCCATACTCTTCGAACTCGTCGGTGAAGGGTTTGATGGTTGCAGACACGCGAACTCCCCCTTTATCTAACTACAGTGTTTGCAGGGAGATGTTACCGCATCGTTTCGTCGACGTGTTCGAAACCGTCTCCATAATTGGCGATTTTTACGTTTGCGCAATTCGGCGAGCGGCTGGATTTCCTCGGCAGACGATGCTTTTGACAAATATCGCCCCGCCGTCGCCGACCGCTCGATTGTCGCTCGAAAAAAGTTGAAGTAATTATTTCCATCTTTTACCTGCGGAGATGTCAATCCGTCAAGCATTTGGTCAGAAATTGGTCAAGTAGCGGCTGATACGGTCGGCGTCGACAGCCAAAACCGATAGAAGTTTTGGCCCCAGAAGCAGGGAGGTTCCCATGGCATATTACTGGCCCCAGTACGGCGTCGCCATCGAGGTCGACGACGATCCCTATCTCCTGCCTTTCGACGAAGAGGCGTTCCCCGAAACGGCGGTCTACCACGTCACCACCGATGTTATCTGCGACCCCGAGTCGTTCTCGGCGCTCGCCCACCACATCGCGCGTATCCACGACATCGAGCTCCCTCACGACTTTGACGAGCTCATCTACTCGCGCCGCCTGATGCTTCACATGCTCTTTGGAGCGGACCCGTCCACGTTCGCACGTGTCTACACCACCAAGGACGCCGCATGAGTGCGAAGAAGCCGCCCCGCCTCGCAGGACTGGGGCGTCGCAAGAAACTCGTCGTTGTCTGTCTGGCTATCGTCTGCGCCCTTGTCGCCGTAGGACTATACGCCTGGCAGTCGCAGCCCGTGCCCGAAGCGGGCGCCTCAGTCACGACGGCAGAGGGTAAATCGCGACAAGAAATCCAAGATGAGCTCGATGCCATCGTCCGCGACAACATGATGACGATTTCGGTCGCGCCGGTCGCTCAGCTACAGGAGGACGGCAAGCTGCGCGTCAACGTGCAAAACGTCCAAGACAATAAATTTCCCCAGCGATTCCGCGTCATCCAAAACGACGAGACCATGTACGAATCCGGTGTGGTCGAGACCGGCAAGACAATCGAGACGTGCCCCGCCGGCGACATCAAAGAAGGCGAGGCATACATCGAGATCCAGGCACTCGATGCCAAGACCCTCGACAGCCACGGCAATCCGACACGTGTCAAGGTACGGGTTGAGCAAGCCGAGAACTAGCTTTTTCGACCGACGCGGCACCGCACGCAATTCACCAGCATTCGTCCAATCATCGCGGGGACGGCCCGCGGCGAATAGAAAGGAACGACCATGGACATCACCAGGAACATGAACGGAGCCAGAGCGCTCGTCGTGGGCGCAGGGCTCGCGCTCTCGCTCGCAATGGGCGCCGCCCCGACGCCAGCTCTGGCAGCCGGGCGCGTTGGAACCACAAAAGTAATGGTCAGGACCGAGATCGACAACGTAGAGTTCAAAGTTCCGACGGTTATTCCCTTCGTCGCCAAGGCCGACGGCACGCTTCAGGGCCCCTCAGAAGACGCGACCACCATCGACAATCATTCGGCCTACGGCATCCATGTCACCAACATGAAGATCGACGCCATGAACACCTGGACCATTGCCGCCGACGCCAAGGCCGGAACCGCGCAGAATTCCATCGACTTTAAGGTCGGCCCCAACGGCGCACTCCAGAACGCCAGCGCCGCAATGCAGGAGACGGGCCTCGATCTTTCCAAGAATGCAGCCTTCGACATGGGCTACCAGGGCATTGCCGGCGGCACGGACAAAATTAAGCTCAAGACAAGCGGAAACGTCGCCCGCGTCACGCGCGACATCTTCCGCGTAACCGGCGAAGGCGATCAAGTTGCAACGATCACCTGGACGGTCGAGCCCGGTGCGCACACGGCATAAGGCCGTCGCCCTGGCCACCGCCGTCAGTATCCTAGCGTTTGGGCCAGCCATGGCCTTTGCCCAGCAAGAACAGGCGCAGGCCGCCACGCAGGTGACGGTCGACCTCTCGGAGCTCGACCGCGGCAACTGCAAGGAACCGTTGGCACAGACAGACGACAGACGATGGCTCTTGGCAGCAGGCGCCACGACAGCAGGCGCGGGAACCGCCGGCCTCGGTCTGCACATCAAACGCAGCCAGAAACGAAACACGGACAGGCCGCACTAAATTAGCTAAGGAGACCCCATGGCATCGAAGAACCTTTTGCCCGTCGTCGCACTCTGCGGCGCGCTCGCAACCGGAACGCCTGTCGCCGCTTGGGCGACTCCCGTCATGGCAGACTCCTTACCAGCAGCCCTAAGCTCCGCACCAAATCCGTCGAGCGCCATTGCGTGCAAGCGTTTTTCGTTCGCACAGGCCGCAATCTCAACCTCGGGATGCCTTCGTCGTAATACGGACGGCTCGATAGTCGTGGATATCAATCGTTCGAACAAGGCAAACGGCTCCCAGGCGGGGTGCGCCGTCTGCACGTGGCGCTCGATTGTGCTCGATGCAGATGGCGATCCGTGCGATTTGGGGTTGCGCATCGATATCGCTTCGGTCGATGACTCGGCGAACGGAGCGAAGGTCGCCTTCGACGGTGCGTTTTTCGAGAAAGGAGGCGGTATATGTCTGGGCTGCGCCGCCGCGAATGCAGACGATGTGCAGCCCACCCTCTCATTCACGGCATCGCTGCGGCTGACCAAGGCGGGCACCGATGCCATCGCGGCGGGAGAAGCATCCCTGCTGTTCTACGCCGCCAGCACCGAAGACACAGACATTCATTTCGAGAAGCCAGCCGGATCGCTCAGCCTTACGCGCGGGACGGAGGCAGGCCCTATTGCGATCGATACCCACACGCTAGGCAGGCAACGCATTCTTGCCGACCCGGCGCTTCTCGAGATGGAGTGGAACGGATCCGGAGCCGTCGGGATTGTCCCCTCCGCGCTTGACGCCAAGACGCTCCCCTCAAACGACGAACCCATCAACGCAACCATACAAGAAGAGAGCACGGACAAAGAAGCAGGTGCGGGCGACACGCCGTCGCCGACAAACAGCGTCCCAGCTTCTTTCGAAGCACCGAATGAGCCCGCTACCGGTCCAAACGATCCCGAGCTCGCGGACAGTCTGGGGCTTGCTGATCCTCAGGAGATCGATGAAGGTAACTGCTGCGTGCTTGCCGCCCTCGACCACACAGAGGTCATCGATGCTGCAAACATCGAAGTTGCCGCCGCCAATCAGCCCGTCCGCAAGTCGGCCATCATCGCATTTCCCGAATCCATCGAAGTCGTCTTTTTGCCATCGGGCGAGGTCGTGGCCCCAACACTGCTCACCTTGTTGGGCGCCAAGAATACTCGAAACGAAATTAAAAAGGTCACGGTTGTCGACCCTGCAACCACCGCTAAACTGCGTCTATACGCCGTTGCCCCAGACGGAGGCAAGACCTTGGAATTCGATGGCGACACACTTCTAGCCTGGCGACGTCTGGACATTATGCAAGACGTCTCGTATCAGATCGAACTCGAAGGGTTTGATCGTGCCCGCGATGCCAATATCATCGCCGCGGCTATTGAATCCCCGCAGCGGCTTATGACACTGCGCTTTGACTACTACCCCTATGTCCCGACAACCACCTGAGGCTTAAATGCTGCGCATCATTCCTAATACCACTTATATAACGTATTAGATGAGTCGCGATGTGCCTCGCATTTCGTTCTGCTACGATTGCCACGTTGGCATCAATACAGGAGGGCTCATGCCGGGCTTGGGAACAATCATCAACGTTGCGCTTTTAGTTGCGGGCGGTCTTTTGGGATTAGCGGGCGGCCGCTTCATTACACCGCGCATCCAAGACACGCTCATGAAAGCATCGGGGCTGTGCGTCCTGTTTATCGGCCTGGGCGGCACCATGCAAAAGATGCTCATCATCGATGGAAAGGCGCTAGCGACCACCGGTACCACCATGCTCATCGTCTCATTTGCGCTCGGCTCGCTCATCGGCGAGGCCGTCAACTTGGAAGCCGCCATCGAGAACCTTGGCGAATGGCTCAAGCGCAAGACTGGCAGTGAGGGCGATAACGAGTTCACCAACGCTTTTGTCTCGACTTCACTCACCGTGTGCATTGGCGCCATGGCCATTGTGGGATCGATCCAGGACGGTCTGCTCGGCGACTGGTCAACGCTTGCCCTCAAGGGCGCACTGGACTGCATCATCGTCTGCACCATGACGGCCTCGCTTGGCCGCGGCTGCATCTTCTCGGCCCTGCCCGTCGCCGTGTTCCAGGGGACGATCACGTTGTTTGCCGGCGCGCTCCCCCCCATCATGACCACAGCTGCCCTCAACAGCCTTTCGCTCGTAGGTTCCATGCTCATCTTCTGTGTCGGCGTCAACCTCATCCGTCCTCAGACCTTCCGCACGGCCAATATGCTTCCCTCCGTCGTCATCGCCGTCATCTACGCCCTCCTGTTCTAAATCTATCAACGCAGCGGCATCTCGAACATCTGTTTGATGCTGTGCTATGATATGAGGTCACCGTAGCTGTGTTCGAGAGGAGGAGCGGTGGCCGACCAGGACATCAAGATGCTCATCGAGCGCATCATGGCCGAGGCCCGGACCCATCAGTCCGCCCGCTTCTCAAACGAAACCTACGCAGACGAGCCGATTCTCAAAACCGGCCGACAGATGCAGAATTTCCTCCCCGACCAGTACCGTAAAATGCGCGAGATATCGCGCTGGCAGGATGACCCCAAGGGCGGTGCGGGCCGCTGGCTTTCGGAAGCCGAGCTTTTTTACCGCCAGGGCCTGCTGATGGCCGACTTTGAGGACGACTGTCCCTACAACGGCACCTTTAAGTCGTACTTTCCCACCTACAACGCCATGAGCGACCGGCAGCTGCGCGGCTACTTTACCTGGCGTGCCCAAGTGCGCCGCGGAACCGTCGAGGAAACGTCTACGTCCTTTGCCTTTCTGTATCTCTATGAGCTGATCTGCGGCATTGGCGTAGATGATCCACTCGATGGTTTTAACAAGATCAGGGCTTTTTGGGATGTCTATCGCGCCTTCGAGCCCGGCATCGACCGGTTTGCGCGCGTGTGGCTGCAAGATTACGCCGTGTTCCACGGGCTCGACCCCAAGCTGCTTCGCGACTCTAAAACCGTCATGTTCGATAACGCCCTTATCGAACTGCGGCGCGCGGCACGAGACCTTGTACCGGCACCGTCCGGCCAGACCCCTAAGCGTCGCAAAACCTCCGAGCCCACGCTCCCCCTTCCGCCCGATGAGGTGCGCGAGGAGCGACTCATGGCCGCCATCAACGCCCTCTCCACGTACAACCTAAGTAGCTCGCGGCTCGACCGCAGCCACCACCGCGATCTGCGCCACGTGGCGTGCGCCGTGTATGTCCGCATGGCGCGCTACTATGACACGCACCGAAAGACCGGCATCGTGGCAAGTTTATTTGGGGAGGAGACGGCAATGCCCTACACCATGTTTGCCTCGGCCGTATTCTTTGCGCCCGAGCGCCACGAGGACTGCGAATACCGTCTGGACCCCATCCATATCTACCGTTGCCAAAACGGCTTTTGGGAATGCATGCGTATCCACGGTAGTAGGCAAAAGAGCAGCAAGCTCGGTGAAATGATGCGCGCCTGCGACCAACGCCTGCGCCTGGCGCTGGACCCTGCCCATCCCCTTAAGGAAGAAAAGGTCCCCAAATATCTGGCCAAGATTATCGATGACGAGATTGTGGCATGGCTTTCGTGGGACGCCGCACACCAGCCCGTCAAGATCGATATCGATCTGAGTCAGCTGGGGCATATTCGGAGCGCCGCCGCACAAACGCGCGAGGCGCTTTTGATTGACGAGGAACGCGAGGACGGCTCGTCCGCAGAAGCCGAGGCAGCGGACTCAGGGCAACCGGAAGCCGAGCCCGTAGCCGACGCGATGGTCGAGGCGGTCGCGGCGGCTGCAGGGCAGGACGAGTCCGACGAGCCGACCATATCCACCGAACAGTTTGGTGTCGTGGCACCGCTTCTCGCGCCGACGCCCACGTTCGCAGCTGCTACGCCCGCTGACGCCACAAACGAACTCGCGCC
>CABMPS010000074.1 GCA_902388545.1 uncultured Collinsella sp. | reverse complement strand
GCCTTGTCCCACGGCTCGATGAGCAGCATGTGAGCCTCGGGGGTCTTGACGGCGGCAACCTGCGTGACCGGCGTGGGGACACCGTAATAATCGACGGTGATGTCGGACAGAATGTTGGCGTTGGCGCGACCGGTACGGACCTTGGAAAAGTTATGCTTGAGGGACTCGAGCGACTTGTCCATATGGGCGGTGATGTTCTCTGCCATGCTTAATCCTCCTGATAGACGAGCGTGCCGACGGGCTCACCAGCGAGCGCGCGCTTGACGGTGTCCTCGCCATCGATGTTGAGGACCAAAATAGGCATACGGTTATCCTGGCACAGAGCCGTAGCCGTGGAATCCATAACCTGCAGGCCGCGAACGAGAACCTCGTGATAGGTAATCTTGTCAAAACGGACGGCATCGGCGCACTTGACGGGATCCTTGTCGTAGATGCCGTCAACCTTGGTGGCTTTAATCAGAATCTCGGCGCCGATCTCGCACGCACGAAGAGCCGCGGCGGTGTCGGTCGTAAAGTACGGATTGCCCGAACCGGCGGCAAAAATAACGACGTTGCCCTTGGAAAGGTGGTTGATGGCGCGACGTCGAATATAGGGCTCGCAGATCTCGTTCATCTGGATAGCGCTCATCACACGGCAGGGAACGTCGTTATGCTCGAAAGCATCCTGCAGGGCGAGCGCGTTCATAACGGTCGCGAGCATGCCCATGTAGTCGGCCTGAGCACGCTCCATGCCACCGGCAGCGCCGGCCATGCCACGGAAAATATTGCCGCCGCCGACAACGACGCCGACCTCATGGCCAACGGCGAGCAGCTCCTTGACCTGCTTGGCAAGATGGTCGGTAACCTTGGGGTCAATGCCATATTGGCCGTCGCCCATCAGTGCTTCGCCGGAAAGCTTAAGAAGCACGCGTTTATATCGGATGTCGGACAAAGCGATCCTCCTTTAATTAGACTCTCAATATGATATCAAAGGCTCTGATAAGAGCCATGAAAAAGCAGGCTGTGAGTAAAACCCACAGCCTGCTCATTACCAGCTACAAGAGCTTATTTACTCGCCACGGACCAGACGGTCAAAGGCAACGACGGTAATGGTGTCGCCGAGCTCCTTGGAGACCTGCTCAGCGTACTTCTTGATGGTGAGGGAGCTGTCCTTGATGAACTCCTGCTCGGTGAGCACGGACTGCTTGTAGAACTTCTCCAGACGGCCGACAGCCATCTTCTCCTGGATAGCCTCGGGCTTGCCGGACTCGGCAGCCTGGGCCATGTAGATCTGCTTCTCGTGCTCGACGGTCTCGGCCGGAACCTGATCGCGGGTGGCGCAGATCGGTGCGACGGCGGCAACCTGAAGGGCAACGTCGTGAGCGAAGGTCTTGAAGGACTCAGCCTGAGCGGTCTCGGCCTTCTCGAAAGCAAACTCGACGAGGACGCCGATCTTACCACCCATGTGGATGTAAGAAGCGAGCGCGCCGTTCTCGGCCTTGCGGGCAGCGAAGCGGGAGATCTTCATGTTCTCGCCCATGATGTGAATCATCTCGGTGAGCTCGGAGGAAACGGTCTCCTCGCCCATCGGCTTCTCGAGCAGAGCGTCGACGTCAGCAGGCTCGGTGGTAGCGACAACCTCAGCGACCTTGGAAGCAAAGCCAGTGAACTTGGCGTTGGAGCCAACGAAGTCGGTCTCGCAGGAGAGCTCGAGCAGAGCGCCGGTCTTGCCATCCTCGGAGACGAACGCGGCGACAGCGCCCTCGTTGGTCTCACGGCCAGCCTTCTTGGCAGCCTTGGCAAGGCCGTTCTTACGCAGAACGTCGACAGCGGCGTCCATGTCGCCGTCAGCCTCGACGAGAGCCTTCTTGCACTCCATCATCGGGGAGTCGGTCATCTCGCGGAGCTGCTTGACCATAGCGGCGGTAATCTGGGCCATTGTGGTTCCTTTCAAAGAGATGAAAAAGGATTAACTAAGACTGATTTACTCGGCCTTGGGCTCAGCGGCCATCTCGGCCTCGGAGACCTGCTCCTTGCCGGAGCCAGCGAGGCAGGCGTCAGCCATGAGCTCGCACATAAGGGTGACAGCAGAGATAGCGTCATCGTTGCAGGGGATGCCGTACTCGACCTCGTCGGGATCGGAGTTGGTGTCGATCAGAGCGACGACGGGGATGTTCAGGCGCTGAGCCTCCTTGATGGCGTTCTCCTCGCGCTTGGTGTCGATGACGAAGAGAGCCTGGGGCAGACCCTTCATGTCGCGGGCACCACCGAGGTTGGTCTGGAGCTTGGTGAGCTCCTTGCCGAGAACAGCCTGCTCCTTCTTGGGGAGCACTGCCATGCGGCCGTCCTCGACCATGGCCTCGAGCTCCTCCATGCGGTTGATGCGGGAGCGGATGGTGACGAAGTTGGTAAGCATGCCGCCGAGCCAACGCTGGTTGATGTAAGGCATGTTGGCGCGCTCAGCAGCGTTCTTGACGGCCTCCTGAGCCTGCTTCTTGGTGCCGACGAACAGCACGTTGCCGCCCTTGGCGACGTTCTTGACGAAGGTGTAGGCCTGGTCGGCGTCGAGGATGGTCTGCTTGAGGTCGAGGATGTAGATGCCGTTGCGCTCACCGAAGATGAACGGCTTCATCTTGGGGTTCCAGCGACGGGTCTGGTGACCGAAGTGGCAGCCGGCCTCGAGCAGGGTGCGGATATTAATCTTGGTAGCCATGTTAAACCTCCTGTGGTTTGCCTCCGCGCGGGGTCATCCTCCAAAACCAACCCGGACATGTGCTACCAAAGCCCGGGCACCACGGTATGAAGTAGCCGCGCGTGCGTGATAAAAACCTGTTGCCGTGAAGCAACCCGATGAATGATAGCAGGAATGCATCTTCCTGCCAACCCGCAATCAAAACCACACACCTGAGCGCGGCGCGGGACGTCCCAGCCACTATTCGCCGCGGGGATGGGCTTGAGACACAGCCCGCTTAAGCCGATCGGGTGTGAGATGCGTGTAGATCTGCGTCGTGGACAGGCTCGCATGGCCCAGCAGCTCTTGAACCGAGCGCAGGTCCGCACCGCCCTCGAGCAAGTCGGTCGCAAAGGTATGGCGCATCGCATGCGGGGCGATGTCGGCAGGCATGCCGGCGAGCGTCGCCAGCGTATGAAACCGCCGCCTGAGCATGGCGGCACTCATGCGATTACCGCGCGCCGATATAAGCAGCGGATGCGGCCCGGTAACGGGGTCACGACGCTTTGCCTGAGCGAGCAACTCCGGCCTCCCCTCCTCAATATAGAGACGCGTCGCCTCGAGCGCACGACGATACAGAGGGACGATACGTTCTTTGCTCCCCTTGCCCCACAGGCGCAGCGTGCGTTCGGACCACGCAATGGACTCCACATTGAGTGCTGCGAGCTCAGAGATACGGGCGCCCGAGGCATAGAGCAGCTCGAGCATCGCCGCATCGCGCAGTCCCGCGGGTGTTGAGGTATCAGGCGTCTTGAGCAGCGCCTCCACCTGTTGGGTCGTCAGCACACCGGGTAGATCGCGCGGGAGCTTGGGCGAGGAAATTGCCGAGACCACATCGCCCTCCACGACCCCCTCGGCAGCCATCCATCGATAGAGCGATCGGATAGCCGACAGATGCGCCGCAAGCGTTCGGGGAGCCACCTGCTCACGCGAAAGCTCGGCAAGATAGCGGCGAATGGTGCGCACGTCGGCAGCGAAAGCATCGATATCCTCGCGCTCGCACCAGGCAGCAAAGCGCTCCAGCCTCGAGCCATAGGCCGTCACCGTGTTGGGAGAAAGTCCCTCGACACGTGAGATATAGGCGATAAACGAGTCGACGGTGTCGTACAGGTCAAAGGCTATGACCGGTCGCCTCCAAACAGATCAGGACGAGTGGCCAGATAGGCATCAAGGGCCTCGAGCGCACGGTCCGTATAGGCCTGGTAGCGGTCGCGCTTGCTGTGGCGCTTACCATCCTCGAGTGGCGGCACCAGGCCAAAGTTGACATGCATGGGCTGATAGCCCACGGTGGCAGGATCGGTCGCATAGCCCACGAGCGCACCCAGGGCACCCACACGCGGCAACTCGACGCCCGCGGCACCGATAGCCTCGGCATAGGTGTTGAGCGCCGCGAGCAGACCTGTCGCCACGGCTTCCATGTACCCCTCGGTGCCGGTGATCTGACCGGCCAGGCGCACACCGGTACCGGGCACGGCGAAGGTGCCATCGAGCACGTGCGGGGCGTCGACAAAGGTATTGCGGTGCATGACACCGTAGCGGAAGAACTCAGCGTTCTCCAGGCCCGGCACCATATGGAAGACGCGCTTCTGCTCGCCAAAGGTCAGGTTGGTCTGGAAGCCCACCAGGTTATAGGCGGTCTTCTCCTTGTTCTCGGCGCGCAGCTGGATCGCCGCCCAGGGGCGACGTCCGGTACGCGGGTCGGTGAGGCCGACGGGCTTCATGGCGCCAAAGCGAATGGCGTCCTTGCCGGTGCGCGCAACTTCCTCGGCAGGTTGGCAGGCCTGGAACAGATCGCCGCCCTCAAAGTCTTTGAGCACCACGCGGTCGGCCGTGGTAAGTGCCTCGATAAAGGCCTCGTACTCCTCCTTGTTGAGCGGAGCGTTGAGATAGTCGCCGCTCCCCTGCTCCTCGTAGCGCGACTGCGAAAACAGCACGTCCATATCGAGCGTGGAGGCATCGACGATCGGCGCCGCGGCATCGAAGAACGCAAGGGCGTCGCCACCGACGAGCTTCATGACCTCTTCGCTCAGCGCCGGTGAACACAGCGGGCCCGCGGCAATGACCACGTGGCCCTCGGGAATCTGCGTGACCTCGCCGTGCGCGACCTCGATATTGGGACGGGCGGCAACCTCGGCCTCGACAAGCTTGGAAAACTTGACGCGGTCGACCGCCAAGGCGCCACCGGCGGGAACAGCCGCGCGATGGGCGCAATCGAGCAGGACTGAACCCATGCGCTCAAGCTCGGCCTTTAACAAGCCCGCCGCAGAGTCCGGACGGGTCGATTTAAACGAATTGGAACAGACGAGCTCTGCCAGGTGATCGGTATGGTGGGCCGGGGAGCTCACCTGGGGGCGCATCTCGCGCAGCTTTACGGCAAACCCGCGGTCTGCCAGCTGAATCGCGCACTCCGAACCCGCCAGACCGCCACCGATAACCGTCACCTGATCGAACTGCATCTGCAAACACCTTTCTAATTGACACGTTTTCCATTGTGACCGAAGGGCGTCTGGGCGTGAAGGGCAAACTTGGAGGGCGCATACCTTCCATCCATCATGCGCTCGATAAGGCCCTCGAGTTCAAGCGAACCCAAGAGTTTGAGTACGCCGACAGCATCGAGCGAGACGAGCGCCGCGATGTCGTCGACCTTGAGCGGAGAGGCAATGAGCGCATGCATCACGGTCTGCTGTGTTTGATCCAGGTCGGCAATGCCGGGAGCATCGGGGCGCGAGTAGCGCAGAGTGCCGTAGATGCGTGAGATAGCCATCTCGATAGATTCCTCGTCGATGATGCAACAGGCACCGTTCGCAATGAGGTAATTCGTGCCACGCGACTCGGGCGATAGGATCGACCCCGGCACAGCGAGAAGTTCTCGCCCCAAATCCATAGCAGCCTCGGCTGTAGAAAACGTCCCGGAAGGCATACCCGCCTCGGATACAAAGAGGGCTTGCGACAGGGCCGCGATCACGCGATTGCGGCGCGGAAAGGCAAACTTGCGCGGACCCATGCCCCACGGGGAGATCGACACGACCGCGCCACCCGTATCGAGCGTGCGCGTAATAAGCCCCGCGCTCGAGCGCGGATAGACCACGTCGGCGCCCGTCCCCAGCACCACGACGTGTTTGCCGCCAGCGTTGACCGCAGCCCAACCCGAGGCCTGGTCACAACCGACCGCGCCGCCCGAAACTACCGTCACTCCCGCCTCGACCGCCACCTTTGCCGCAAGCTCTGCCACGGCAAGACCATACGGCGAGGCCTTGCGCGCGCCGATGATGGAGACCGCGGGCGTCGAAAGCACCTCGGGGTTGCCGCGCACATAGAGCGTCTGGGGTACATCAGAAAGCTCCAAAACGATCTCGGGATACAACGCATCACCTGGATGCAGCTCGTAGGTCCCCTCGGCCATCATTGGTCCCTCCTTCCCTGGTACATCGCTGCCTCGAGCACGTGGTCCTGCGTCACTTGCTCGCTCTCGGCGACGTCGGCGATTGTACGCGCGATACGCACCAGTCGCACGATGCCGCGACCCGTGAGATGTGTGCGCTTCGACAGGCCGAGCACACACTTCTCTGCCGCATCATCGAGCTCAAAGGTCGAAACGACGCCGTCAATGGACCGTGTCTCGTCATCCTCGGCCTCGGCATCCGCATCGTCCATACGGGATTCGCGCCAAGCGCGAAAAGCGCGACCGCGCACAACGTAGTCACGTAACTCGGCAGACGACATACCCTCCGCACCCTCGATAATCACTTGGGGGTCGGGACGGGTCACATCGATCATCATGTCGATACGGTCGGCCAAAGGACCGCGCAGTTTAGACCGATAGCGCTCGACCATCGCCGCCGAGCAGCGACACGGCACCTCGCGATCACCCAAGAAGCCGCAGGGGCAAGGGTTACTCGCAGCCAGCAGCTGAAAGCGCGACGGGAAGGTAAAGGCCCCGTCGACGCGCACGATCCTCACATAGCCGCGTTCGATGGGCTGACGCAGCGTCTGCAGCACACCCGTGGGAAACTCGGCAAGCTCGTCCAAAAAGAGCACGCCGCCATGAGCAAGGCTGATCTCACCCGGGTGCACCGGGCGCCCGCCGCCGATAAGGCCTGCGGTCGAAATACTGTGGTGGGGACTGCGGAAGGGCCGGTGCCCCGCCAACAAGCCATCGATGTTCTCACCCAAGACCGAATGGATGCACAGCGCCTCCTGTTGATCCTCAACGGAAAGCTCGGGCAGGATGCCGGTCATACGACGGGCGAGCATCGTCTTGCCCGATCCCGGGGACCCAATCATAAGCAAACCGAGCTCGCCGGCGGCCGCAAGCGCCATGCCGCGCTTGGCGACTTCCTGCCCCAGCACATCGGCATAGTCGAGTTCGGGCTCAAAGGTCGCCTCAACACCCTCGGAATCCAGATAATGACGCACGGCATCGCCCATGCCGCGAGCAAGCTGAGACAGATGATCGATAAAGCCGCAATCAACGCCCGCAAGCGGCACATGCTGATCGGACCTGCCGGCGATAAAGGACAGCCCCATGTCGCGAGCCAGCAGCTGAAACGCCACCTCGCCCTTGACGGGAAGCACCGTACCGTCCAAGCCGAGCTCGCCGGCGATAAGGCAGCGATCGAGGTTGTCACGGGGAATCTGCCCATCGGCCGCCAGAACCGCGATGGCGATGGGCAGATCAAAGCCGCTACCGGTCTTGCGAATATCGCCGGGCGCCAGATTGACCGTAATGCCCGAGCGCGGGATCTCGAACCCGGCGGAGCGCATCGCGCAGCGAATACGACCGCGTGACTCCATCACCTCCATACTCGGAATGCCGAGCATTTGGATGCCCGGAACGCCACCGGCAAGCGAGACCTCGACCGTGACGTGAATCGCCTCGACGCCGCGGATGCAGGCCGCGTGAACGGCAAACGTCTCGAACGCCATCACGACACCTGCCAATCGAACGCGTTGTACTGATGCTCGATCTCGGCGATATGCCCGCCACGAATGGTGACACCCACGGCATCGAAGCGAATCGCCTTGAGCGGATAATGCTCCATGAGATAGCAACTTGCGATGCGGCGGTAGCGGCGTTGCTTTTGAGCGTCCACGGCCTCCTCGGGAAAGACCCGCGTGCTGCAATCCAGTGCAACGCGTCTGGTCTTGACCTCGGCCATCACCACGACATCGTCGAGCTCATCGAGCAGCACCAGATCGGCCTCGCCCTCGGTGCAACGATAACCCTGCTCCAGCAAGGTGTAGCCGCGCTCGTTAAAGTAGTCGATGGTGATCAGCTCGCCCAGCATGCCCAGTTCGCGGGGACTGAGTCCCTTGATAAACTCGGGCGTCATCGCCCCGCAGTCGAGCTCGCCGTTTTCCCAACGCTCCTTGAGCTGCTGCGTCTTGCTCTTTTTGCTTGCGGCACTCATGGGGTCTCCTTTCCCGCACGCTGCATTGCCCCGATGATGAGGGCACCTTTCATGCGGGTAAGTACCGGAAGCAAACCAAAAGCTGACCAAATGCCGTCAAAAAACGGGCCGTACGCAGCAATGATGTTGCATACGGCCCGCTACCAGCAGGTTTATAAAACCCCTGAGGTCCCTGTCTCCACAATTGACCTAGAAAAGGCGCTCAGTCTGCAGAAAGTTTCCGCAAAAGCTCACGCGGTGCAGTGAACAAAGTCCATGTTTGCGAATGGCCTCGATGTGCTCGGGGCTTGCGTAGCCTTTCGATTCGGCCAAATGGTACTCGGGATACTCGGCGTCGTACTCGACCATCATCTCGTCACGCGTGACCTTGGCCATGATGGACGCCGCGGCGATACAGGCGATCTTGGCATCGCCCTTCACCACGTCGCGCTCGTTGGGAACGGCGCCCAAGGGGTTACCGTCCATAAGCACGCAATCGGGCTCGAGCCCCGTATCGGCCACGGCGCCCGCGACAGCGGCTCGAATGGCGCGGGCCATGCCCATCTCATCGATATCCTTAGGCGCGATATGGCAAAAACCAATTGCCGTCGCCACCTCGGCAATCTTCACTGAGAGCAACTCGCGGCGCGCCGGCGTGAGCTTTTTGGAATCGTTGATGCCCCAGACGCGCGGCTCCATAGGAAGGCAGACGGCGCATACCGTCAAAGGACCGGCCACCGATCCGCGACCCACCTCGTCGACACCAACGACTACCCCATCGCCGCCAAGCTCATGCATAAGCTCGTACATGTCATTGACGCGCTCGCGCTCGGCAAGTTCCTT
>CABMPS010000073.1 GCA_902388545.1 uncultured Collinsella sp. | reverse complement strand
TTGGTTCCAAGCCCGATCAGTTTGCGAGTGCTGTCGCTGCCGTCGAGGAACGTGTGGGCGATCGCCTGTCTTTGATTGATATCAACATGGCGTGCCCAGCTCGTAAGGTTGTCACCAAGGGCGAGGGCTCGGCGCTTATGCGCACGCCAGAGCTGGCAGAGAAGATCGTCGAGGCGGCGGTGGGCGCGGCGCACGTGCCCGTGACCGTAAAGATCCGTAAGGGCTTTTACGCCGAAGACCGCAATGCCGCGACGTTTGCCCAGATGCTCGAGGGGGCAGGGGGCCGCAGCGGTGGCGGTGCAAGGTCGCTGTGCCACGCAGCTCTATACGGGCCAGGCCGATTGGTCGGTCGTCGATGAGGTGGCCGACGCCGTCGACATTCCCGTTATCGGTTCGGGCGACGTATTCTCGGCCGAGGACGCTGCTGAGCATCTGCACGGCTCGGGTGCCAGCGCCGTGTTTATCGCGCGCGGTATCTATGGCAATCCCTGGGTGTTCGGCGATGCCCGTGCCCTTGCACTCGACGCTATGCCGGTGCCCTCTCGCTCCTCACGCGAGCGCCTGGACGCCCTGCGCGAGCACCTGACGCTCACGCACGAGCTGCTGCCGCTTATGTCGCGTGCCCGCACGTACGCAAGCTGGTATCTAAAGGGCATGCCCCATGCTGCCGCCTGGCGCGCCCAAGTGGTGCGCTGCTCCACATACGAGGAGTTCATGGCATTGGTCGATGATATCGAGCGCGATGTGGTGGCCTGCGAGGCCGCACTTGCCGCTGGCGGGTCGGTGCCCGCTCATCCGCTGGAGGCCTAACGGTGGCCGTTACCGCGCTGTACGTGCACGTGCCGTTTTGCGCCCAAAAGTGTAGGTACTGCGACTTTGACTCGCGCCGTTTTGCTCCGTGCGACCTGAGCGCTGCGCTCGATGCCTATTTTGAGCAGCTGTATGCGCGCCTCGATGCCTTTGGCGACGCCGGAGCGCTCGAGGGCATCCGCACCGTCTATGTTGGTGGCGGCACGCCGTCGCTGGCAGGGGACCGTCTGGTAGAACTTGCCCGGCGTATCTCTGCGTGGTGCAAGCCCGTTGAGTTTACCTGCGAGGCCAATCCTGAG
The DNA here is from genome assembly GCA_902388545.1 of uncultured Collinsella sp. GTDB lineage: Bacteria > Actinomycetota > Coriobacteriia > Coriobacteriales > Coriobacteriaceae > Collinsella. The sequence goes on along the minus strand of CABMPS010000073.1, from coordinate 7,924 downwards.
TCGTTGACCGCCGAGCTTGCCACTGCGCTCGCCAAGGTTGGTGTCACACGCGTCTCCCTGGGCGTGCAAACGCTCGATAACGCCGAACTTACCGCTATCGGCCGCATTCACGATGCCAATCGGGCGCTCGCTGCCATCACGATGGTCAGGGATGCCGGGCTCGATGTGTCCTGCGACCTGATGTGCGGACTTCCCGGGCAGACCGCCGCAAGCTGGCTGCGCACGCTCGATGGCGTGTTGGCGGCGGCGCCGCATCATGTGTCGGTGTACCCGCTCACGCTCGAGGAGGGCACGCCGCTCTACCGCATGGCGTGTCGCGACGAGTCGCTCGAGCCCGACGAGGATTTTCAGGCTGCGTGCATGGACGCGGCGCGTGAGTGCCTGGGTGCGGCCGGCTATCACCCGTATGAGGTGGCAAGCTACGCGCTCGACGGCCATGAGTGCGCCCACAACATTGCCTATTGGACCGGACAGGGCTATCTGGGCTTGGGCCGCTCTGCCGCCGGTATGCTCGATGCCGAGGATTTCGATCGCTTGGCCGGGCTGTTTCCCGACGTGCCTGCTCGCGGCGATGCGTATCGCGTGCGCTTGGTGCAACGTGACGATGATGCGACGGCGTTTGATGCCGAGTATCTGTCGCAGCGCGAGGCTGCGGCCGAGGATCTGATGCTCGCCTGCCGCATGACGCGTGGCATTGGGCCCGACCTGTTGGTTCGCTCGGCAAGCGTGATCGCTGCAGATGAGTTGGCGGCGGCCTGTGACCGTGCTCTCGAGTTGGGCCTTGCCACTTGGGTGCCCGATCATGTTGAAGGACATGCTGGGGGCGTCACCTCAAAAGACGTTATCGCAGGTCGTGCCCGCGCCCGCTTAGCGCCCACCCACTTGGGCTGGCTCGATGGAAATGTGCTGTTCGAGCTGTTTTGGGATCTAGCTTAGGCCGCTCGGGTAGAATTACCGGAATATATACGCTGCTGTGAGCAGGAGGTTGCCGCGCATGGCGACGATGAACGAAAAAGATTACTACGAGATTCTGGGTGTCTCCAAGGACGCCACCTCGCGTGATATTCAAAAGGCCTTCCAGCAAAAGGCCCGTAAGCTCCATCCGGACGTCAATAAAGAGCCGGATGCCGAGGAAAAGTTTAAAGAGGTTTCCGAGGCCTACGCCGTGCTTTCGGATGAGCAAAAACGTGCGCGCTACGACGCCATGCGTTCTGGCAATCCCTTTGCCGGTGCTCCTACGGCTTCGCCCTATGGTGGCGGCTACGCCGGCAGCACGGGCTATGGCAATCCCTTTGAGGGCGGCTTTCCCTTTGGTGGCGCCTGGGGCCAGCAGCGTCGCGGCCAGGCTGCCTACAATCCCGAGAACGGCGCCAATGTGGTCGTCGATATCAAACTCGACGCCAAGGAGGCCAAGGGCGGTGCCCGCAAGACCGTCCGCTACACGCGCTTCGATACCTGTAGCAACTGCGGCGGCTCGGGCTCCGTTTCGTCTGAGCATGCCCATACCTGCCCGAGCTGCGGTGGCCGCGGCCACATCGACGTCGACCTGTCCTTCCTGTTTGGTGCGGGCACGTTCCAGTCGGTCTGCCCCGAGTGCGGCGGTTCCGGTAAGGTCGTGGCCGACCCCTGCCCCGATTGCGGTGGCAGCGGGCGAACCCGTGTGACCTCCGAGCAGACGATTGAGTTTCCTGCCGGCACGCACGATGGCGACGAGGTCCGCATTAGCGGCATGGGCCATGCTGGCACTAACGGTGCCGCGGGCGGCGACCTGGTCGGCCGCGCCCATGTTGAGGCCGAGCGCTTGGAAGGCAAGGCTCGTACCGGTTTTTACCTGATGGGCATCGTTGCTCCGTTTTTGGTACTGTCGGCCATTTCGGGCGTGTTCTCGTCCTTTGCCGTGATGTGCTTTATTCCATTTACCATGGGCCTGTTCATGGTGCTTTCGGACGGTGTGCTTCATCGCAGCCTGCTGTGGTGGAAGCGCGGTGCGATGCAGTTTGCCAACGGTTTTGCCAACGGCTTCATGTTCGCGCTCGTGTCGGTTTGGTTCGCGAGCTGCTCGCAACGGGCCATGCTTTCGCCGTATCAAATGCAATAACATCAAACCCTCTGTTTGCGGTCGGCCCAGCTTGGGTATAGGACGCACTGTGACAATAATGAAAGTCGGAAGGATTCGGTCGTGTCGGAAAATAGGGATTACTACGAGGTACTTGGCGTCGACAGGGATGCCGACGCGCGGACGATTAAGCGTGCGTTTCTAAAGAAGGCCCGTACCGTACATCCGGATGTTTCGGACGACCCCGAGGCCGAGGCCAAGTTCAAGGAGCTCAACGAGGCCTATTCCGTTCTTTCCGATGAGCAGAAGCGTGCTAACTACGACCGTTACGGCACCGCGGACGGCCCCGGTGGCTCTGGTTATGTCGACATCAACGATATCTTTGGTGGCATGGGCATGGACGACCTGTTCTCGTCGTTTTTTGGCGGCGGTGCCGGTGGTGGCGCCCGCAGCCGTCGTGAGCGTCGTCGCGGACGTGACATGGCCATCTCGCTTTCGGTGACGCTCGAGGAGGCGGCGCTCGGCTGCAAAAAGACGATCAGCTATGATCGCCTTGCTCCCTGTGAGGACTGCAACGGTACCGGTAGGGCCGAGGGTGCACAGGAAAAGCAATGCAGTCGCTGCCACGGTACGGGCTACGTCACGACGGTTCAGCGATCGTTTTTGGGCCAGGTTCAGTCTTCCTCGCCTTGCCCCGACTGCCATGGCAAGGGCACGGTTATCGACCATCCCTGCGAGACCTGCGACGGTCAGGGCCGCACGCCTTCGCATGAAAAGATTGACATCGATATTCCCGCCGGCGTTTCGACCGGTCGCCAGCTGCGTGTGAGCGGCTTTGGCGAGGCCGGCCTTCGCGGCGAGCCTTCGGGCGACCTGATTGTCAACGTGCGCGTTGCCGACCATGAGCGCTTTAAGCGCAACGGTGACGACCTGTACCTGGTGAGCGATATCTCGATTGCGCAGGCTGCGCTCGGCTGCGAGATCGAGGTCGAGGGCATTATGCCCGACGAGGTCGTTAAGGTGTGCGTCCCCGCCGGCGCCCAGTACGGCGACACCGTGAGCGTCAATAATTACGGCATGCCGCGCATTGGCGGTGGCGGTTCGCGTGGCCGCTTGATCGTGCAACTGCGCGTGGTCGTTCCCACCAATCTTTCCAATAAGCAGCGCGAGCTGCTCCGTGCTTTTGCCGATGAGATGGGCGATGACGTCGCTTCCGGTAAGAAGTCGGTGACCGACCGTATCAAGAGTGCCCTCGACGATATCCTCGATTAAGGAGCCCGCGTGCTCGCACCCCATATTTCCGTCGTCAACCTCGGCTGCCGTGTCAACCGGGTTGAGTCTGACCGTATCACTGCCGATCTTATGCGCCTGGGTTTTGCTATGGTGGAGCCCCAGGATGCCGACCTGATCGTCATTAACACCTGTGCCGTTACGGGCGAGGCCGAGGCCAAGACCCGTAAGGCCGTCCGTCATGCGCTGGCCCATCCAAATGAGCCCTATGTAGTCGTGACCGGATGCGTGGTCAATTTGCATCCCGAGGAGCTGTTGGAGCTTTCGGATCGCGTGATTGCCGAGCCGTCTAAGATCGATGTCGCCGAACGTGTCTGCGATGTGCTGGGTGTCGAATCCGATAGTGTGGCCGCCTGCAGCGACAGCGATGTGGTCGACGCTCTGGGTCGCTCGCGTCTGGGTGTGAAGATCCAGGATGGCTGCAACCACCGTTGCACCTATTGCATCGTGTGGAAGGCCCGCGGTCCCGAGCGTTCCGTGCCCGTCGAGTCCGTGCTTGAGCAAGTTCGCGAGGCCCAGGAGGCCGGCGTGCCCGAGGTGGTGCTGACCGGTGTGAACCTGGGTGCCTACGATGGCAAGAGCGCGACCGACGAGCATGTCGAAATCGATGAGCTGCTCGAGGCCATCATGGAGCGCACGACTATTGCGCATGTGCGCATTTCCTCGGTCGAACCCATGGATATCTCTGAGCGCCTGCTTAAGGTTATGGCGCGCTATCCGCAGCGTATTGCCCCGTTTTTGCACCTGCCCGTACAGTCCGGCTGTACGGCGACGCTGCATCGCATGGGTCGTCCCTATAGTGCCGAGGCCTTTGAGGACACGGTGCGCATGATTCGCGCCATCCTGCCGCAGGCGTCTCTTTCGTGCGACGTCATCGTCGGTTTTCCTGGTGAGACGGACGAGGAGTTCGAGGAGTCGCTGGCGCTGTGCCGCCGCGTGGGGTTCTCGCGTATGCACGTGTTCCGCTACAGTAAGCGTCCCGGTACCCTTGCTGCCGACATGCCCGACCAGGTGCCGCCCGAGGTTATGGCCGAGCGCAGCCGCCGTATGCGAGACGCGGCGCAGGAGCTCGCTATCGCCGACGCTCGTCGTCGCGTGGGCACCGTTGAGCGCGCCGTGCTCGAGTATGGTGACAACCTGACGCTCGGTTCGTTCCATCATGCCCGTCTTGACGATACCTGTGGACTTACAGCCCCGTGCCTGCTCGATGTTGCTATCATCGGAGTCGATGATTCCGGCTTGGTCCATGCGCGCAGGGAGGTCCATGGAAGCCTCGAAGATTAGACTTACCGTTCCCGAGGGAGTTGATCCCTCGCGTGTTTTGGGCGCCGGCGACGGCGTCCTTCGTGCGCTCGAGAGCTTGGTTCGCGCTCACGTGGTCGCCCGTGGCGATAGGATCTCCGTGAGCGGCGACCCGGACGAGGTCGAGCTCGTGGCTCGCTTTTTCGAACATGCTTTTCGCGAGGCGGCGGCCGGTCGTACCCTGTCTGCCGACGATGTCTCGCGTTGCCTGGCCGTCTTGCGCGACGGCGAGCATGAGGCCACATCGCTTCGCGATGACGTGCTGCTTTCGTATCGCGGTCGCGTCATTCGTCCCAAGACGCTTGGGCAAAAGCGCTATGTGGATGCCATTCGCTCGCATACCATCACCTTTGGCTTGGGTCCTGCCGGTACCGGTAAGACCTATCTGGCCATGGCGCTCGCCGTTGCCGCGCTCAAGCGCCATGAGGTGGGCCGTTTGATCTTGACGCGTCCGGTTGTCGAAGCAGGGGAGAACCTGGGCTTTTTGCCCGGCACCCTCGAGGAAAAGATCGATCCGTACATGCGCCCGCTCTACGATGCCCTTTTTGACATGATGGATCGTGAGCGCACCGATGAGCTTATGGAGCGCGGCGTGATCGAGATCGCCCCGCTCGCCTACATGCGCGGTCGTACGCTGAGCGATGCTTTCGTGGTGCTCGACGAGGCGCAAAATACCACGCCCGAGCAGATGAAGATGTTCCTGACACGCCTTGGATTCAACTCCAAGTTCGTGATTACCGGCGACCTCAGCCAGCGCGACCTGGTGGGTCGTCGTGGTGGCTTGGCGGATGTCGAGAAGATTTTGGGCCGTGTCGACGATGTGGCATTTTCTCACCTAGAGCGTGCCGACGTGGTGCGTCATGCCCTAGTGGGTTGTATCGTTGAGGCATATGATGCTTATGATGACGTGCGTGAGCAACGCTCACGCGACCGAAAGGAGTCCCGTTGAGTGTATTGATCAGCAACGATGCCGAGCTCGATACGCTGCTCGATGCTCAGGAGGTGGAGCACATCTGCGAGGTCGTGCTTGCCGCCGAGGGCGTTGAGCGTGAAGTCGAGATTTCCCTTTCGTATGTCGACGAGGACGAGATGCACGAGCTCAACCACGAGTGGCGCGGTATCGACCGCACCACCGATGTGCTCTCGTTTGAGTGCGATTCGGCCTTTGACGATGACATTCCCGCCGATGAGACGCTCGAGCTCGGCGATATCATCTTGGCCCCGCAGGTTATTGCCCGTCAGGCCCCCGGTTTTGGCAATAGCCCCGCTGACGAGTGCCGTCTGATGCTCGTTCACGGCATGCTGCACCTGCTGGGCTATGACCACATCGAGGACGACGAGGCCGAGGTTATGGAGGCCCGCGAGGACGCTATCCTGCGCGATCTGGCGCTCGAGCGCGGCGAGGATCCCAAACTGGTTCACGTTGGCCCCATCACCAACCACGCCCATGACTAGGAGCCGTCTATGATTCCCGGATCGAACAAGGATCATCCATCCTTCTTAAAGTCGTTCTCCTATGCTATGGAGGGCTTCGTCACCGCCGTCAAGACCGAGCGCAACATTAAGGTCATGCTCGTGGCGGGCGTGTGCACCGTCATTGCCGGCTGCATCGTGGGGCTCGACATTGCCGAGTGGGCCACGATTATCATCTGCTGCGGCCTGGTGATTCACGGCGAGCTGTGCAATACCGCCATGGAGGCCATTGTCGATCTGGCGACCCAGGAGCTCCATCCGCTGGCAAAACGCGCCAAGGACATCGCCGCCGCCTCTGTATACGTTCTTTCCATCACCGCCGCGATTGTGGGCGTGCTGGTATTTGCCCACGCGCTCGGCTTTATTTAGAAAGGGATTCCCATGTCCGACAATATGCAGTCTACCGATGAGATTTTGGACGACGAGTCCCCGGATGCTAAGGCGACCGAGGCCTATGAGGAAGTCGAGGAGTTCGACCCGTTTGAGGGCATGAGCGACGAGGAGCTCGACGCCCTGTGCGATGAGGACGACAGCCTCGCGGGCTTTGGCGACGTTGAGCCCGGTTTCCGCAGTGGCTTCGTGGCCTTGGTCGGCCGCCCCAACGCCGGTAAGTCAACGCTGCTCAACGCCTGCTATGGCAAAAAGGTCGCCATCACCTCGCCGGTGGCCCAGACGACCCGCCGCCGCATGCGCGCCGTCGTCAACCGCCCCGGCTACCAGCTGGTCTTTGTCGATACCCCGGGTATCCACAAGCCCAAGGACGGTCTAGGGTCCGAGCTGAACAAGAGCGCGCTGTTCGAGCTGAACGATGTCGATGTTGTCGCGTTTTTGATTGATGCCACCAAACCGATCGGCAGGGGAGACGCCTGGGTTGCCGAGCGTGTCAAGAATGCCCGTTCCAAGAAGGTCCTGGTGCTCACCAAGGCCGATGAGGCCGACCCCGCACAGGTCATGGAGCAGCTTAAGGCAGCCCACGAGCTTATGGACTTTGACGACGAGATCGTGACGTCGTCGGTCAAGAACTTCAACGTCGATGCCTTTATCGAGACCGTTGCGCACTTTTTGCCCGAGGGCCCGCGTTGGTTCCCCGAGGACATGGGTACCGACGCTTCTGACGAGACGCTCGTTGCCGAGTTTGTGCGCGAGAAGGTCTTGCGCCGCACCCGTGATGAGATCCCTCACTCCGTTGGCGTAATCTGCGACGCGCTCGAGCAGACCAAGAAGGTGCTGCGCGTGCACGCCACTATTTACGTCGAGCGCGAGGGCCAAAAGGGCATCATCATCGGCAAGGGCGGCGAGATGATCAAGCATATCGGTATCGACGCCCGTCGCGATCTTGAGCGCATTTTTGGCACGCAGGTCTTTTTGGAGCTGGACGTGAAGGTCAAGGCCGGCTGGCGTGACGACGAGGCCCAGATTCGCCGCTTTGGCTACAACGCCGAGGACTAAGGACGCGCAGCGCGCATGGCAGGCTCCCGGACATATCGCACGAAGGTGCTCGTGCTCGACAAGACCAAGCTCAAAGAGACCGATCTGATTCTGACGATGCTTGACGAGCGGGGTCGTCAGGTTCGTGCCGTGGCAAAGGGGGCCCGCAAACCCGGTGGGCGCTTGGCGGCGCGCTGCGAATTATTCTGTACCGTCGATATGCTGCTCGCACATGGACGCTCGCTCGACGTTGTTTCTCAGGCCGAGCTTTTGGAAGCGCCGGTTGGCGCCGCGCCCGATTACGAGACGACCTGCGCCGCAAGCGCGATTGCCGAGGTCGCGCGCGTGCACCCGTGCCGGTTCGGCGCTGGGTGA
>CABMPS010000072.1 GCA_902388545.1 uncultured Collinsella sp. | reverse complement strand
CCGTCGCGTGGCCGATGCCGCGCCGAGCATGCCGCGTCCGTCGCTCGGTCGTCGCCTTGCCGGCAAGCGCATGAGCCGCCCGGTGCCGAGCGTGTCACTCAGCCGCCGCGACCTACGCTTCTTTAACGCCTTCCCGCGTCTGCGCATCAATCGTTACGAGGGCGTCATCCGAGCTACCGACCTCCGCGACCGAGCCCGCGAGCTGTTCCGGCGCTAGCCAGAGCGGAGCCAAGCGCGCCCTTCTCGTTCGCACGTTTCCCGTTCGTTTCGCGCCCGTTGCCGCGCCGTTTCCAAGATTGCGGCAGCATTTCCATTCGACAACGCAGCGTTTAACAACGCCTTATCTGGTCTACACCAGTTGCCCCTCGGCCGCATTATGGGCGCCGACAACGTCCATGCGACCAAGGGGGAGCGAATGTACGATACGGGATCGACAACGTTTATGCTCATCTGCACCATGCTCGTGTTTTTAATGACACAGGGTCTGGCGTTTTTCTATGGCGGCCTGTCCAGGCGCAAAAATGTCATCAACACCATGCTCATGTGCTTTGGCGCCATTGGCCTGGTCGGTGTGCTGTGGATTGTTGCCGGCTGGTCGCTGGCCTACGGCGGCGACGGCTCGAGTCCGTTTATTGGAGGCCTTGACCAGCTGCTGTGCCTACCGGTGCTCAACCAGGTGCTGCAGGCGGCCGAGGGCAATGCTGCGGATGGTGCCGTCTACCCTCAGATCATCAACATCGCCTTCCAGATGGCGTTTGCCATGATCACCGCCGCTATCGTCACGGGCAGTCTGGCAGGCCGCGTTAAGTTTGGTGCCATGACGGCCTTCCTGGGCATTTGGCTGCTCGTGGTCTATGCGCCGCTCGCCCACATGGTTTGGGGCGGCGATGGTTCCTTTATCGGCGACATCATCGGCGCGCTCGACTTTGCCGGCGGCGACGTGGTACACATTTCGTCCGGTCTCACGGGCCTGATTCTCTGCTTAATGCTCGGCCGTCGTCGCGGCTTTGGCATGGTGAGCTACCGTCCGCATAACGTGCCGTTTGTGGCGCTGGGCGCCGGCCTGCTTTGGTTTGGTTGGTTTGGCCTTAACGGCGGCAGCGAGTTTAAGGCCGACGCCGTGGCGGCACTCGCCATCCTCAACACCGTGACGGCCAGCGCGGCGAGCATGGTCTCGTGGCTTGTCGTCGAGCGCGTGCACACCGGTCGTCCCACGCTGGTGGGTGCTAGCACCGGTTTGGTTGCGGGCCTTGTGGTGGTTACGCCGGGTGCGGGCTTTGTCGAGCCGTGGGCGGCGCTGGTCATGGGCCTGATCGTATCGCCCGTCTGCTATCTGGCCATCAGCCATCTTAAGACCAAGTTCGGCTACGACGATGCACTCGACGCGTTCGGTTGTCACGGTGTCGGCGGCATCTTGGGCGGTGTGCTCACGGGCCTGTTCTGCGTGCCGGAGCTCTCGTGGACCGGTAAGGGTGGTCTGTTCTACACGGGCGACGTTTCTCTGCTCATCTCGCAGATTTTGGGCATTGTGGTGACGGTCGCTATTGTGCTGGTGCTCGATTTGGTGATCGCCGCAGTGGTCAAGGCTCTGTTCCACGGCTGCTTGCGCGTGGACGAGGCCGACGAGGCGCTGGGCCTGGATGCGAGTCAGCACGGCGAGAGCGCCTATCCTTCGTTTAGTGGTCTGGACTAACAGTTTCAAACGTTCTGTCAGACCAACTCTTAAAGAGAGGAATTCACTATGAAGAAGATCACGGCAATCGTTCGTGCCGAGAAGCTCGAGGTTCTTAAAGACGCGCTGTTTGCTGCTGATGTTCGCGGCATGACTATCAACCAGGTGCAGGGCTGCGGCGCGCAGCATGGCTGGAAGGAATACGTGCGCGGCAACGAGTTGCTTGTCAACACGATCCCTAAGGGGCAGTTCACCCTTATCTGCGCTGATGAACATGTCGATGGCATTGTCGACATCATCTGCAACGCCGCCCGCACCGGTGCCGTTGGAGACGGCAAGATTTGGGTCGAGCCGGTCGAGGATGTTATCCGCATCCGTACCGGCGAACACGGCCCCGCCGCGGTGTAGAATCGACCGTCTGCCATCCGCAACGTTAAAATGCTGCAATGAGGCACAAGGCTTGCGTTGCGGATGGGCGGATTATGGGTCGCAATAAATATCCCGAGGAGACGGTCGCGAAGATTCTCGACGCGGCACTGGAGCTATTCTGCGCACAGGGTTATGAGGGGACGAGCATTCAAGATATCGTTGACCGTCTCGATGGCATGACCAAGGGCGCTGTCTATCATCACTTCAAGAGCAAAGAGGAGATTTTCAACGCCGCATTTGATCGGGCAATGGCTCCGATTGTTGAGCACCGTCGCTCGATGCTTGGCGTCGGTAATATGACCGGCGCCCAAAAGCTAAAAAGGCTTTACGCTTCCGAGTCCGTTGTTCCGCAAATTGAGCTATGGGCACGTATGCGTCCTGCAGCAGATCCGGTAAAAAGCTCGCGTCTACTGGCGATGCAGTACCAGGGCTCGTTTGACGAGTCAGCCGATGGCTGTCTCTTGCCAGTGATCGAGGAGGGCATCGCCGACGGATCCATTGCGTGCGAATGCCCGCGCGAAGTGGCAGAGGCCGTATCGTTGCTGGCGAATCTCTGGTTGCTGCCACTGTTTCGTCCGCTCGAGCCCAAGGATCGAATGCTCGCTCGCGCTCAATGTTTGGCGCAGATGGCCGCCGCGGTGGGACTCGATTTGGGTGAGGAAGTGCTCCAGACAACGGCACGGATTTGGGACGTATGGGACCGTGCCGGGTGGTAATATAGATACCAACGGTATGTAATTGATTTGTGAGGGCAGCTCCGGCTGTCCTTTTCAAGTCGATAAATACATACTAGCGGTATGTATGGGGGGCGGACTTATGGCTGGGCTGAGAGACGTCGGCGTCTCGTTGAAATCAAAAACAGTGCGGTCAATCAGGCTCGCGGAACTTCTGGTTGCGCAGCTGTGCACGTATTCGATGCTGTCGGCGCTGTGCTTTGCGTATCCACTTTACTTGTTCGATTGCAGTGGATCGTCAACGTTATATGGCGTCGTCGTGGCGATAGCGTTCATACCCGGCGTACTTGCAACTCCGGTTGGCGGAATCTTGGCGGATAGGGGAAGACATCGCGAGGTCCTCGTGGCCCTCGGCATTGCTCTGATGACTGCATCACTGCTGTCTATCCCCATGAAGCGCTCGTTGCCTCTTGCGGTCGTCGTAGTAGCGATACTTTGTGTTCAATATGGTGTTCAATCGCTGCTAAAGCCAATGCTCCAAATTGAGACGGTGCGCATGGCGGGTGAAAAGAAGGTTGAGCGGGCCACTGCATTGGTTTCGCAGGTGACCATGGTGAGCAATATCTTGGGCCCTGTGGTCGGGACGGCAGTCTATGGGTGCTTTGGCATCGATGCTCTTTGCACAATCGCGTCGGTAACGTTTGCGATTTCAGCTCTGTTGTTTGGTGGCGTACTCAAGCAAAATGCCTCATCTGAAACGATGGGAGACGGCGCGACTCGTACGACATGCCGAAACGATTTTCGGGAGTCGATTCGGTATCTGTTGCAAAATGCATCATTGGTCGCTGTGATTTTGCTTGCGGCAGTTTTGAACCTTGCGTTGGTTGGGCTAACGATTGGCGCTCCCATTATTGTTACAAAGCATCTCGGCATGCAATCGTCCTGCGTTGGGATAGTTGAGGTTGCTCTGGGCTTGGGTGGTCTTGCCGGCAGTGGCTTGGTCGGCATTTGGCCGCATCGTTTTTCTTTCAATGGCATATGTCGATATGTTGCGATGATCTGTTTTGGAGTCGCACCGATCATTGTCACGCTACTGTTCGGCGCAGATACATACATGTTCACCGTGTTTGCGGTTGGTTCGGCATGGGTCATGGTGTGGGCAAGCATTGCGTCGGTTGAAATCATCGCGTTTGTTCAGCGGGCGGCGCCGACTGAGCTCTGCGGAAAAGTGCTTTCGGTCGTTTACATGGTCCTTTCCTGCGCAACACCTATCGGCCAATTGACGTACGGGGTTGCATATGATCGATGGACGCCGGCGATTGTATTCGCAGCCATGTTGGCGGTGCTGACGTTGACGACGGCTCTGTTTTATCGGCTGAAAAATCGCTTGCGGCGATTGTCTTAACGCGCTGGGGCACCGTTGCTTTGCGGAAGCGAATGTCCTGGCGCGTTGGAACACCCTTGCATGGGCGTGCCTCTCTTTCGTCTAAAATAACGTGCAGACGAAGGAGAGGCATGCCCATGATCAAGATGTTCGCGAGTGACTTAGACGGAACGCTGCTTAACGCCCTGCACGAGGCAGACGGGACCATCCGACGCGCCATTCGCGAGCTGACCGAGGCTGGCTTGCATGTGGTTCCTGCGACCGGACGTTCGACGCTGCCGATCGGCGAGCATGGCTTTACGGGCCTGGCGCTTGACGCCTGCTGCTCCAACGGATCCATCGTGCGCGACAGCCATGGCGAGGTGCTCAAGACCTGGACCATCGACCCCCAGATTACCGAGGAGTTGCTCAAGGAGTTTCCGGATATCTGCTTCGATTGCTCCACGCCCGACGGCATGTTCTCGAGTGGTTCGTTCGAGATGCACCAGGCGGGCTTTAAAAAGGACAGCCCCATCAAGCGCATCGTGATGCGTGGCATGCGTGCGCGTGGCGGGTACCACGAGGAACAGTACTTCGACCAGTCGATCGGTGACATCCTGCGCCACGATGTGTGCAAGATCAACTGTCGCGTGACCTCGCGCGAGCTGGAGCGCGACCTTAAGGCGTATCTGGCCGAGCGCTCGGACCGCGTGGTCAATGCGCCGTTCGACCCCGTGATGTTCGAGATTACGGACGTGGCGTGCAACAAGGGCGAGAGCGTGGCCTGGCTGGCGGGCTACTACGGTATTGCCGAGGACGAGGTCGCGGTTTATGGCGACGGCGGCAACGACATCGCCATGCTCAAGCGTTTTCGCCACAGCTACGCGACCAAAAACGGCAGCGATGCAGCTAAGGCCGCCGCGAGCGCAACTATCGGCAGCTGCATGGTCCACGCCGTCCCCAAACACATGCTCGCCACCATGCATAAGCAGAGCTCCCGCACCATCATTGAATAATGTGACAAAGGGACTGTCCCTTTGTCACAGTGGGGACTAGCTTCTTTAAACACGAACATATATTCGCATATTTAACTGCGCTTTGATAGAATTGTTGCTGTTGGCGGCAGTTCCATGTGCCGGGCAGCGCCCTCCATCTGATGGGAGGTGATGCCCATGACCGATTTGATTGATTTCGTGAGGCTCCTGACCGCATTGGTCTCGCTTCTTACGACGCTTATCGGACTTTCCGAGGCACTCAAGCAACGCTCGAAGCAACGAAAGAGGGGTCGCCGCCGCTAAGGCGTTGACCCCTTAATCCACGCAACGGCGCTGCCCAGCTTTGCAGAACTTGGGCTGCCGTCGACACCATTCTACCCACGAATGACATTTTGGACAATCGGCAATGTCGCTTCTAAAAGCTGAGCGCAACCTAATGTGACAAAAAGACAGTCCCTTTGCCACAATCTAAATATTGCCTTTACGTGTTGATACACACGGTGTGCAATAATACTCGCACTGTGCAATAGCGCACAGGCTGAGTAACAAGGAGGACGCTTGTCCCAGCTCGAGAAATGCGATCGCCGGTCCCTTCGCTCGCAGCGTGCCCTTCGCCAGGCACTTGCCAGCGAGCTTGCCGAAAGCGGCGACCTTTCGCGCATTAATGTCGCGTCGCTCACCGAGCGCGCTGGCCTTACGCGTCGCACGTTCTATTCGCACTACCGCGATATCCCCGACTTTATCAATCAAATCGAGGACGGCTTGCTGGCCGAGATCCGTGAGCGCATTGAGTTCATTACCGCAGCTCAGCTGCCTGATCTCTATCACAATATCGATGAGCTCGAGCCGGCGCCCGGTTCGGTTGAGCTGCTGCGTTATCTTGCGGCCAACCGCGACTTAATCGGTGCGCTGCTGGGGCCGGGCGGCGACCAGGCCTTCATTAAAAGGATTATCGACACTGCGCGTGAGGCTGTGGTGCCGCGTGCGCAGACGGGCATTTTGGGCCTGGCGCTGGGCACGTTCTTTGACTACTACGTCACCTACGTCGTGAGCGCCGAGGTCGGCATGATTCAGCGCTGGTTTGAGCGTGGGCTCACCGAATCGCCCGAGGCCATGGCGCGCATTATGACGGTGCTCGCTTTTGTTCGTCCTGGTGACCTGTATGGCCAACCCATCGATATCAACGTGCCGGAATACGGCATGAAGCTATTGAACTTGCAGCTCGAGGACGCGGCCGACACCGCCGCAGCCGTCGAGTCCAACTACTAAGAGGAGAGACAATGAGCAAACTCGTCGAGGGCATCAAGGATCGTATGGTCGCTGCCGCACGCGAGGCCGCGCCCGCCGTGGTGGACGCCGCACAGAAGGCCGCGACCGCGGCTGCCGAGAAAGTTGCCGAGGCAGTTGCCGATGCCAAGAACGCGGCAGGGGAGACGCTCACCGCTGACGCAGCCACGCCCAACGTTGCCGAGTCCGTAACCGCCACCGCCGCCCACGCCCCCGAAGGCGCGATCTTCAACCCCGAGAACGCTCGTGGCAACCTGCACCTGGGCATCGACGTGGGCTCCACCACCGTCAAGCTCGCCGTGCTCAACGACGACAACCAGATCGTCTACGCCAAGTACCAGCGCCACCACACCGACGTCCGTGCCTGCGCCCACGACCTGTTCGAGGGTGCTGCGACCGTGCTGCCAACGGCCCAGATGACCTGCGCCATTACCGGCTCGGGCGGCCTGCTGCTGTCCCAGTGGCTCGACCTGGAGTTTGTCCAGGAGGTCATCGCCAGCAAGCGTGCCGTCGAGACCCTCATCCCGGCCACCGATGTCGCCATCGAGCTGGGCGGCGAGGACGCCAAGATCATCTACTTTGACAACGGTATCGAGCAGCGCATGAACGGCACCTGCGCCGGCGGTACGGGCGCGTTCATCGACCAGATGGCAACCCTGCTGCACACCGACGCGAGCGGCCTCAACGAGCTCGCGGCCAACGCCACCACCATCTATCCCATCGCCAGCCGCTGCGGCGTCTTTGCTAAGACCGACGTTCAGCCGCTGCTCAACGAGGGCGCCCGTCCCGAGGACGTGGCCGCCTCCATCTTCCAGGCCGTCGTGACCCAGACCATCTCGGGCCTGGCGTGCGGCCGTCCCATCCGCGGCAACGTTGCTTTCCTGGGCGGCCCGCTGCAGTACCTCTCCGAGCTGCGCCACCGCTTCTACCTCACGCTCAACCTGGACGAGGAGCACCGTATCGTGCCCCAAAACGCTCACCTGTTTGTGGCGAGCGGCGCCGCCATGGCGCACGAGTCCAACAAGCTCAGCACGTTCCCGCAGCTCATCGATGCCATCGATAGTCTAGGTGACACACAGGGTGCCGAGGTCGAGCGCCTGGATCCGCTCTTTGCCACCGACGAGGACTTTGCTGAGTTCAAGAACCGCCACGACAAGGAAGTCGTCCCCAAGGGCAAGCTCGACGGCTACACCGGCCGCGTGTTCATCGGCATCGACGCCGGCTCCACCACCATGAAGGCCGCACTTGTGGGCGAGGACGGTCAGTTGCTGCACACCTGGTACGGCAACAACAACGGCGACATCCTGGGCACGGCCAAGGTCATCATGGCCGATTTCTACAACCACATTCCCGCGGGCTGCACCATCGGCTACGTGACCACCACGGGCTACGGCGAGGCACTGCTCATCGAGGCCCTCAAGGCCGACTCCGGCGAGATCGAAACCGTCGCGCACCTGCGCGGCGCCAAGGCATTCCTGCCCGGTGTCGAGTTTATCCTGGACATCGGCGGCCAGGACATGAAGTGCCTGCGCGTCAAGGACGGCGTGATCGAGCACATCATGCTCAACGAGGCCTGTTCGTCGGGTTGCGGTAGCTTTATCGAGAGCTTCGCCGTCTCTATGAACATGGACGTGCGCGCGTTCGCCAACGCCGCCATCCATGCCAAGGCCCCGGTCGACCTGGGCAGCCGCTGTACGGTCTTTATGAACTCGCGCGTCAAGCAGGCGCAAAAGGAAGGCGCCACGGTGGGCGACATTGCGGCCGGCCTGTCCTATTCCGTCATCAAGAACGCCCTGTTCAAGGTCATTAAGCTGCGCGACCCCAAGGAGATTGGCAGCCAAGTGATCGTCCAGGGCGGCACCTTTATGTCCGACGCCACGCTGCGCGCGTTTGAGCAGCTCACCGGCGTTCATGCCGTGCGTCCCGACATCGCCGGCTGCATGGGCGCCTACGGTGCGGCCTTGCTCGCCCGCGATCGCGCCGGCGCCGACGGCACCTCGACCATTCTTTCTGCCGAGGACATCGCGCACCTCACCGTGACGCAAAAGCATGTCCGCTGCGGTCGCTGCTCCAACAACTGCCAGCTTACCGTCAACGACTTTGGCGGCGGTAGGCGCTTCATTACCGGCAACCGCTGCGAGAAGGGCGCCGGCCACAAAAAGCAAAAGACCGAGGCCCCCAACCTCTTCAAAAAGAAAAACGAGCTGCTCTTTGACCGCGAGGTACTGAGTCCCGACGAGGCCCCGCGTGGTACCGTCGGCATCCCGCGCGCGCTCAACATGTACGAGAACTACCCCTTCTGGCATGCGTTCTTTACGCGCCTGGGCTTTAGCGTACAGCTGTCCGACCAGTCGAGCAAAAAGACCTACCAGGCGGGCATCGAGTCCATGCCGTCCGAGAGCGTGTGCTATCCGGCCAAGATGAGCCACGGCCACGTGATGAACCTTATCGACCACGATGTCGACTTCATCTGGATGCCGTGCGTGCGTTGGGAGCGCAAGGAGGACCCGACCGCCGGCAACTGTTACAACTGCCCCATCGTCATGAGCTACCCCACGGCGTTGGCACTCAACATCGACGAGATCCGCGAGCAGAACATCGAGTTCCTGTACCCGTTTGTGCCCTATCACGACAAGACCGAGCTCAAGCGCCGTCTGTACCAGGTGCTCGCCGTCGACCGTGTGGCCGATGCGCAAGCC
>CABMPS010000071.1 GCA_902388545.1 uncultured Collinsella sp. | reverse complement strand
TCTTCAATACAGACAATATCAGTGCGGAATGTTTTCAGAGCTTTACCCTGTAGGGTCCCTGCCGCTACGTGGCAGCTAAGGAATCTGGAGTGGACGGCGGCTTGGCTACGAGCTGGGGCTGAGGATCTGAATGAATGGGTCCCGTTGCTGAGAGCACATGCGTTTGGGATCGATCACTTTGGATCCGAAAGGCGGAGTGCGGCCGCCGTCCCCCTGACAACAAAAAGGCCTCCGAAGCCGTTTGCTCTGGAGGCCTTTCGTTTAATTACAAATGAGCGCTAGTTGTTCGCGGTCAGACGCTCGACGTCGTGGGCGATCATGTATTCCTCGTCGGTGGGGATGACCATGACCGTGACGGCGGAACCGGCGGCGCTGATGACCTGTGGGCCGTTGCCCACGGCCTCGCGGTTCTTGTTGTTGTCGATACGCACGCCCAGCCACTCAAAGCAGTCGCAGAAGGCCTTGCGGATCGACCAGTCATTCTCGCCGATGCCGGCGGTAAAGGTAATGGTGTCCACGCCCGCCATGGAGGCAATCATGGAACCGGCCTGCTGCATGGCCTTGTATGCGAACATATCGAAGGCGAGCAGGCAGCGCTCGTCACCCTCGGAAGCGCGCGTACGGATGTCGCGGGCATCGTTGGAGATGCCCGAGATGGCAAGCAGACCGGACTGCTTGTTCATCATGTCATCGACTTCCTGGTAGCTGTAGCCGCCCTCGCGCTGCAGGTAGCACACGGTGGCCGGGTCAATGGAACCACAACGGGTGCCCATCATCAGGCCGTCGAGCGGCGTGAGGCCCATCGTGGTGTCGCGGCACACGCCGTCCTCGATGGCGGCGAGCGAAGCACCGTTGCCCAGATGGCACGAAAGCAGACGGTGGCAGCGCGAGCCCAGGATCTCCTTGGCCATCATCCACTCATAGCGGTGGCTCGTGCCGTGGGCACCGTACTTGCGAACGTGGTACTTGTCGCACACGTCCTTGGGCAGGGCGTAGGTGTAGGCGACCTCGGGCATGGTCATGTGGAACGAGGTGTCGAAGACAGCCACGTTGGGCAACTCCGGATACTTCTCGCGGCAATATTCGATTGCCGCGGCCTCGCCGTAATTGTGCAGAGGGGCGAGCGGAGCCACCTCAAGGATCTTAGCCATGACCTCATCGTCGACGACCGCGGAATCATCGAAGTGCCAGCCACCCTGAACGATACGGTGGCCGATGCCATCGATCGTAAAGTCGGTCTTCTCGAGCTCCTCGAGCACGCGCGCAATGGCGCAGCGATGATCGGGAAAAGGAATCTCCTCGGTCAGCTTGGCACCACCGTTCTCGGAGTGGCCAAAGGTGCCCATATCCGAGCCGATACGCTCGCAGTTGCCCTTGGCGAAAACCTCGCGGGTATCGGTATCCAAAAGCTGAAATTTAAGGCTCGAGCTGCCGGCGTTGACAACAAGTACGTTCATGAGACTCCTTCGTGATTACAGTACGGTCGGCAAACCTATAAGGTGGCCGTACACTTAATAAGAAGTTATCAGAATCCAATAAATATCTATTAAACTCTTCGCCCAAAGAGCGTAAAAGGGGGCTGAACGGCACAAGGCCATCCAGTCCCCTCCCCTTGCATCAATTACTTGCCGTTGACGATGCGCTCGACGTCGGAAGCGATCATGAACTCCTCGTCCGTGGGGATGACGAAAATCTTGACCTTGGAATCCTTTGCGGACAGGCACCAAGCGCCGTCACCACGCAGGGCGTTACGGGCATGGTCCATCTTGACGCCCATAAAGGCCAGACGGTCGGCAACGCCGGCGCGAACGGCCGGAGCGTGCTCACCGATGCCGGCGGTGAAGACCAGCGTGTCCATGCCGCACATGGAAGTGGCCATCTCGGCAGCCTTGGCGGCAATCTTGTAGACGAACATGTCGAAGGCGAGCTGAGCCTCGGGGTCGCCAGCGGCGGCGAGCTCCTCGACGTTGCGGCAGTCGTTGGTCTTGCCACCGGTCACAGCCAAAAGGCCGGACTTCTTGTTCATCATCTCGTCGACCTCGTCGAAGGTGTAGCCGCCCTCGCGCTGCAGGTAGCACACGGTAGCCGGGTCGATGGAGCCGCAGCGGGTGCCCATCATGACGCCGTCGAGCGGCGTCAAGCCCATGGTGGTGTCCATGCACTTGCCGTCCTCGATGGCGCACAGGGAAGCGCCGGAGCCGATATGGCACACGACGACCTTGCGGGCCTCGCCGTTGGTCATCTCGGCGACCTTCTTGGAGATGTAGCGGTAGCTGGTGCCGTGGGCGCCGTACTTACGGATGTGCAGCTTGTCGCAGACGTCCTTGGGCAGGGCGTAAGTCTTGGCGACCTCGGGCATGTTGAAGTGGAAAGCGGTGTCGTAGACCGTGACGTTGGGCAGGTCGGGATACTGCTCCAGGCAGTACTCGATAACGTTGGCCTCGGGGTTGTTGTGCAGCGGAGCGAGCGGAGCGACCTCGCGGATCTTGGCAAGGACGTCCTCGTCGACGAGGGAGGAATCGCCAAAGTACCAACCGCCCTGAACGATACGGTGGCCAATGCCCTCGATCTTGACGCCGTTAGCCTCGAGGTCCTTCAGGACGACCTCGATGGCGACCTTGTGGTCGGGGAACTCGATGTTCTCGGTCACCTTCTTGGAGCCGTTGGCGGCGTGGGTGAAGGTACCGCCGGTAAAGCAGACGCGCTCGCAGGAGCCCTTTGCGGACACCTTGTGGGACTTGGTATCGATGACCTGATACTTAAGGGTCGAAGATCCTGCGTTGACGACCAGAACGTTCATGTGTCTCCCTACTAACAGGCGGTGTGGCGCCGCCAGATTACATACGCTTCAATAATAAACCCAAACGCCCTCGCGCTCGGGTTTATTGCGTTGATATATAAGTTATCGGTGCCCAAATACTCACGACCTTTGACTTGTAAGACGAAAGAGCGCGGGAATATACGCCAGGGAAGAAATCCCGAGCGCAACAAGCAATACGACTCGAATGCCCGCAACGCTACTCAATACAGCGTTGAGCAGATAGAAAAGAACGGCACCAACCGCCACCATCTGGCTTTGAACCGAAATCAGCGAACAGCGCATCGCTGAATCGGCAGCATTTTGGAAAACTGAGTATTTGATTGGGGCAAACAACGAGTACGCAACCGTCTGCAGTGCATAGAACACGGGCAGTAAATTAGCCGGAGTAAGGGGAATCAAAAACAAAGCTGTCAATGCTAAGCGAATGATGCCGCAAATACGCGCAAAACGGCCCTTGTCGACACGAGCAATCACACTGGGCACAATAAACCCTATGGAGGCGGAGACAAGGAGCTGGATCGCAATGGTCACGCCCGAAGCGACGGCATTCATTCCGCGGCTTGCAAGCAACAGTGTGAAAAAGTCTTCCAGAGCGACGAAGGCAAATGCCTGAGAACAGTCCATGATGAACGCTGACCGAAGAATGCCATTACACGCAATGGCAGCACCGATCATCTTCGGGCCAATCCCACGCTCAGGTGTCGCCACAGTGCCCCCTCTTCGCATCTCAGGAATGCAGACAACGACAACCAACGTCAACACCATTGCGATGATATCTGCCGAAAGACCAATGAGGTATGCACCGACGGACGAAATGAAACCGCCCACACAAGCGGAGGTGGCATAAGAGGCATAGAAAACAAATCGCTCAACGACATTAAGTCTTACGAGCTGGTCCTGAGAGACGCTGTCAATGTAAATCGCTTCTATGGATCCGCTCACGCATGCAACGGCAAAACCTTTGAGAGCAAACGCGCCGATTAAAAGCAGAGGAGAACGGACGAGAAGCAGGGCGGCGTAGTACCCAAGCATCCCCACAATGCCAACGAGGCCGCTCACCTTTCGTCCAAACCTATCAGCAATATAGCCAGTGGGAACTTCAAGGATGAACTTGCTCACTTGATATGCAATCATCATGCTAGAAATCGCTACCATCGAAAGCCCGACGAACTCAAGGTAGACAGTTAGAAAATACAAGATGGTGCTGAAGTTCGACAGAAAAACGAACGTCATATAAAGCAAAACCGTACGGTTTTTCATGCTCCGCCCTCCAAGAGTCAGCAATCTAAATCGGAATCTTGGAAAAGCATGAGGGCAAAGCTGTCAGCTATGTGTTACAAGGCGTCAATAATCACTTGACGTTTCGAAGCCAATAAATATCACGAAGCAAGATGACGCAATAGGTGCAGAAAAACCGTCTGGTGTCGATCAGTCCAGGAATTTTGCCGATAGCAAAAGTAGATAGGCAAGGTTACATCACGCGAACCCTCAATGGAGCACTCACTCACTTCTGACCCATCCGATGCGAGAGAGGACCCAGACAAACTCAATATCAATCCCCCGGCTTGAAGAAACTCAGTCTGAGCCCTGCTTCCGTATTCAACATCACGGAAGCGAAAATTGACGAGCTGGGCTTCAGGGCATTGGTTAATCGCATTGAGACAGGGTGACAAATTAATGGGAACAGCGAGCCTGCCGCCCAGTAACTCACGAACGGTCATAGCGTCAACAGATTGATGACCCGCTGGGCACGAAAGAACCTTGAGCTCCTTTTCACCCAAGTATTTCGAAGAAAGGACACTGTCCCTTGGTTCCTCAAATGAGATGGCCGCATCCGAAATGCCAAGCACAAGTGATTCAAAGCATGTTGCCGTTGGCTGATGCCACACATCAAGATGGATCTGAGGGTGCGAGCGTTCAAACGAGTCATACCAGTTTTCGGCAAAAAGGCGCCCCCGCCCATGAAGGCAGGGAGCGTAAAGACGAAAGTGGCCGTCGGGCGAGACGCCGTCATCCCTCGATTGAGCGTACTTTTTGAGATCGTCGACTTGTGCCAAGATCACGCGTGCACGACGCGCAAATTCTCTGCCCGACGGAGACAAAACAGCCCCCCCCGCCGATCGGTCGAGCAAAACAATCTGATACTCAGATTCCAACTTTTTGATTGCCGACGAAACGGCCTGCGGGCTCACATGAACGGCGCGAGCTGCCTTGCGCACGCCGCCATAGTTCGCTACCGCTTGAAGGTATTCGAGTTGAGAAAGCTGCATAGATTACTCCAAAGGCAGCCAAGTCGACGGGCTACGCGCCCTCAGATGAGGTTCTCGCCCAGGTTTTTGCCGCCGAGGATGTGCATGTGGAAGTGCATGACGGTCTGGCCGGCATTGACGCCCTTGTTGGAGATGACGCGGAAACCGTCCTCCAGACCCTTGGCCTTGGCGACCTCCTGGATGGCGTGAGCCATGGCGCCCATGGTCTCGGCCGGCACGTTGTCGGCGATGTCGCTGTAGTGCTTCTTTGGGATCACGAGCGTGTGGACCGGCGCCTGGGGGTTGAGGTCGTCGAACGCGATGACCTGGTCGTCCTCATAGACAACGGTCGAGGGGATCTCGTGGTTGGCAATTTTGCAGAAGATGCAATCACACATGGCTGGTTCCTTTCTCACAGACCAAGGTAATTATATTTGGTCGGGATGGTTAGAACGAGAGACTGTCGTCCGTGTTGGCGGCTTCGCCGTCGGCGAGCACGTCGTTGCCGTCGACGTCCTTAAGGAGCACCGAGACCTTCTGCTCGGCATCGGACAAGCGGGTGCGCAGACTTTTGAGGAGCTCGACGCCGCGGGTATAGCTCTCGAGCGACTCCTCGAGCTCCATATCGCCCGACTCCAAGCTGCGGATGATGAGCTCCAGCTCCTGAGAAGCCTGCTTGTACGTAAGCTGCTCAACCGGGGTCTTCTCTGCCATATCTGTTTCCTTTCCTAAGGGTCTATCACTGTGAAACGCGGCCTACTCGACCGTATCGACCGTTGCCGACACGGTGCCGTCCGCCATGCGCACGCGAATGGCGTCGCCCGGCTTAAAGGTCTTGGCGGTCGTAGCCACGCCGTCATCGCTGTACGCGATGGAGTAACCGCGGGCAAGCACCTTGAGCGGCGACAGGGCATCGAGCGAAGCCGCCGCTCGGCCCAGGTCGGACGCCGGCCTGCTGAGCATCGTGCGCCCCTGATGCTCTAGACGGGAGCTTGCGAGCATGAGCGCATGGCGCTTGCCATCGAGCCCCGAGGTGCTTGCGATCAAGCGCTCGGGCAGACGCTCGAAGTTGGAGCGGAAGGCCCCAACCGAGCGCGTTATGACGCCAGACAGACGATCGGCCGTCAAGGCAAGCTCAGACTCGCGACGCTCGACCATAAACGTTGGGTCGTTGAGGCACGGGCGGCACGCGGCTGCATCGAGCGCATCGCCCAGACGGGCCGTATAGGTATCCCAGGCGCGGCGACCGCGCTGATCGAGCATCTCCAGGTCGACCTGGGCCGACCCAATCATCGAAGCCATCGCGGCGCCCAGACGCTGATGACGCGCCTCGAGCACGTCGGCCAACTCCGTCATAGCCGGCGCCACCGATTCTGCCGCCGCCGTTGGCGTGGAGGCGCGACGGTCGCTCACCATGTCGCAGATCGAGGTATCGGGCTCATGCCCAATGCCCGTCACCACGGGCACGGGACAGGCCGCCACCGCACGGGCAAGCCCTTCGTCGTTAAAGGTCATAAGGTCTTCGAAGGAGCCGCCGCCGCGCACCAGCAAGATACAATCGGGCGCCGGCGTAATGGCGGCGGCGCGGCGCAAGCCTTCAATAAGCTCCGCCGGCGCACCCTCGCCCTGGACCTTTGCACCCACGCAGACAAGCTCGACGAGCGGGTTGCGACGGCGCAGCGTACGCTTGACGTCGTCGATTACGGCGCCCGAAAGCGAGGTGACGACCGCCACGCGCGAGCAAAACACCGGGATGCGACGCTTGCGTGCCTCGTCCATCAGGCCCTCGCGGCGTAGCTTTTCGGCCAACTGAGCCACCTGCTGACGCAGCAAGCCCTCCCCCGCCAGCGAGAACGAGCGGGCAACGAAGCTCATGCGACCCGTAGGCTTGTAGAGATTGAAACTGCCCCTAAAGCTCACCTGCATGCCATCACGCAGATCGAAGGTACGCTTAAGGTAGGCGCCCTTCCAGATGATGCAGTCGACGGCCGCCGAGTCGTCCTTGATTTGGAAGTAGCAGTGGCCGCTTCGGGCATTGGGACCGCGGAAACCCGTGACCTCGCCCAGAACGCTCAGCTGCGGAATGGCATCGAGCGCACCGGCAGCGATCTCCACCGCTTGGCTCACGCTGAGCTCTTTGCGCTCCTGCTCGTCCGATCCGTCGAACTCGGCGGAAACGGCATTGCCGGTTAGATTCCAGCCTGCCACGCAGCCCCCTTTCGTCATCGTGCACATGGGCTCCGGCCCTGCGCTAATTCAAATCCAACACATAGTACAGCGCCGCGGGGACACAAATCCCCGCGGCGCCCGTCGGTCCCACTTGTTATCGGTTGGAGTTTCTGTTGTAACGAGCCATAAGGTAGAGCAGCTGAATAATCGAGGTGAGCGCCGCAGCCACATAGGTAAGCGCGGCTGCCGTCAGAACTTTTTTGGCACCGTTGACCTGCTTGGAACTCATGCCCGACTGCTCGATATACGCCACGGCGCGTCGGCTGGCATCGATCTCAACCGGCAGCGTAACCAGCTGGAATAGCACGCTAAACGAGAAGAAGATCAGCGCGAGGGTCGTGAGCCCTGCTATGTTCATAAACAGGCCCATGAGCAGCACGATGGTCCAAGTGTTCTGGGTAAAGTTGACGACCGGCACGAGGGCGGTGCGTACCTTCATCATGGCATAACCGCTTTGACGCTGGGCGGCATGGCCCGCCTCGTGGCAGGCGACGGCAACGCTTGCGACCGACCCGCCAGAACGGTTGGCATCCGACAGATACAGGTTGTTGTCCTGCGGGTTGTAATGATCAGTGAGCTCGCCGGCAACGCCCTTGATGCCCACGGCGCTACAACCGTTGGCATCGAGCATGCGGCGAGCAACCGTGGCACCCGTATCGCCGTCCGAGCGCACCTTAGACCACGTCTTGTACGTCGAGTTGATATAACTCTGCGCGGCAAGGCCAAGCACCGTGCAGACAAGAACAACCAGCAGGTACAGCGGGTCGATGCCAAAGCCATATCCATAGTAATAGGGCATGCGAATTCCTCCGAATCGAGTTACACGTTGGAGGCATTCTACCCACTCAGCAGACTAGGCTTCCCTATAACAACTCAATCTTTCCGTCCTTCACGGTGAGTCCCATATTGCCGGAAAGCAGATCGTCCAGGCGCGAGCCCACAAGCTCAAAACGCCAGCCTTCGCGCAGGGGGCTTTGCTCAGGATGCTCGATGTAATCGGCCAAGTCATCGCGCGAGGCGATAACCGAGGTCGCAACGCCCGAGCGCTCGGCAACCAAGCGAATAAGCGCATACATAAGATCCGTCACGCTCTCCAGCTCCGGCGAGATCTGGCGATGTCCGCGCACCATGAGCGGCAGGCGATCGTGCGGGCAGCTCGCGCCGCGCTTGATGGCCATGAGCGCGCCGTCCACATCGCGCTCCCCCAGCTGGTCGGTGCCGCGGATGCTGCGGAACTCCTCAACGCGCACGGGATTGCGCTTAACGAGCGCCAGCAGCGTATCGTCGGACATGACCCACTTGCGTGGGATGTTGCGGCGCTCGGCGCGGTCCTCGCGCCAGGCGGCGAGCTCGCGCGCAATGCCCAGCTGATGGCGGCTGCACGAGTTAATGCGCTTGACCTTGCGGAATGCCTCATGGCGGTCGGCGCGGTAGTGCGACTCGTCGGCCAGCGGGCGCAGCTCATCGAGCACCCAATCCACACGACCCAGCTCGCGTAGGCGGCTCATCATCTCGGTATAGGCAACGATCAGATACTTGACGTCATCGATTGCGTACTCAATCTGCTTATCGGTCAGCGGACGGCGCGACCAATCGGTCAGTGACTCGGTCTTGGGCAATGAGACGCCGCAAAACGTCTGCACGATCGCGCCGTAGGAAATCTGCTGGCGCTCGCCCAAAAAGGCGGCGGCCACCTGCGTGTCAAAAATGGGACGCGGCAGCACGCCCACGGTATGGAGCATAACCTCCATATCCTGCGAGCAGGCGTGAAAGACCTTGGTCACGCTCTCATCGCCCATAAGCTCGGCGAGCGGCGACAGGTCGTCGATCACCAGAGGATCGACCGCGACGCTCTCGGCGGGGGTGGCAATCTGGACCAAGCACAGGCGCGG
>CABMPS010000070.1 GCA_902388545.1 uncultured Collinsella sp. | reverse complement strand
AACGAATCAACAGGAAAAGAGGGGACTGTCCCGCGTTGGCGGGACAGTCCCCTCTGGCTTCGATATGTGCAATACGGTTCGTTAGAAACCCTGGCCGTTGCCCTGACCCTGGCCCTGCTGGCCGAGCAGCTCCTCCAGGTACTGGCGCAGCTGCTCATCGGTAATACCGCCGTTGCCAGTGTCGGTTGCGCTGTCGTTCTGCTGCTGGTTCTGCAGCTCCTCGTCGGAGCCCAGCTCGACGGTGACCTTTTTCTCTTCCTTGCCGCGCACGAGCGTGATCTCGACCTTCTCGCCCACCTCGTGGCTGCGCAGCGCGATGATCAGGCCGTCGGCACTCGTGATCTCGTCGTCGCCCAGCTTGGTAATGACATCGCCCTCCTGGATGCCGGCCTTGGCGGCGGGACCGTCCTCGACGACGCTCGCCACGTACGCGCCGCTATCGGTGCTCAGCTTGTTGGTGCGGGCGTTGAGCGCGTTGACACTCGAAAGCGTGGCTCCCAGGTACGGGTGCACCGGTGTCTTACCGCCGATGATCTGGTCGGCAATGTTCTTGGCGTAGTTAACGGGAATAGCAAAGCCCACGCCCGAGCTAGAGCCCGAGTAGCTCTCGATGAGCGAGTTAATACCCACGAGCTCGCCGTTGTCGTTGACGAGCGCGCCGCCGGAGTTGCCCGGGTTGATGGCGGCATCGGTCTGAATCATGTTGGCATAGATGGTGTTGCCGTTGGTAGAGCTCATGGCCGTGGAGCGATACAGCGCCGAGACGATACCGGTGGAGACAGACTGCTCGTTGCCAAACGGCGAACCGATCGCCATGACCCACTCGCCCACGTTGAGCTTGGAGGAGTCGCCGATCTCGATCGGCGTGAGCTTGGAGGCGTCGGCGTCCTTGAGCTTGATGACGGCGAGGTCGCTCGAGGCATCGTTGCCCACGAACTCGGCCTCGTACGTGGTTCCGTCGTCCATGGTAACCACGTACTGATCGTAGCCATCGACCACATGATTGTTGGTGAGGATGTGGCCCTCGGTATCGAGCACAACGCCCGAGCCGACGCTGCCCGAGTTGTCCGGCTCGTCGGCAGACTGCGAAAGCGAGCCATTCTGGCTGCCGCTCGAAGTGGCGGTAATGGAAACCACGGAGGGCAGGGCCTTGGCAGAAACGGCCTCGGCCAGCGTAGTGTCCTCGGAATCGATGGTGATCTTTTGCGTCGATGAACCCGAAGCACCCGCCGTCACGGCATTCTTGCCGCCACCGATATCGAGCGTGCCGCTCATAATGAGTGCAATGACCAGCAGGGCGCCGCAGGCACAGCCGGCAAGCGCCGTAATAAAGATCGGCAGCTTTTTGGTCTTGGTCTTGACCACCGTGTGCTTGTTCACGACCTGCTGACCGCCCAGCGGCTGGCCGGTCTGTGTGTCATAGGCCTGCACGTAGGGAATGTTGCCGTCGGCAGGCGTCGACTCCACCTGCACGCGCGGCTGCTGCTGAGTCTCGCCGGCATTGCCAACATCCTGGGGACGCTGGGAATCGTTCTCGCTCATAGCTGCGATCCTTTCGTCAAATAACCAAAGGCCCGCCAAACACGTGGTGGGCCATCATTGTTCACGTTGAGTTGTACCCCAATATGCGGGCGCAAGTGTATGAGAACGCAATCTTTTAGGAAGGCTTAAGTTCTGTTGCAGGCCCAAAAAGGAACCCGCACCTGCGTCAAAACCACCACAAAGGTGCCTGTCCCCTTTGTGGTGGAAATCTAGTCCTTAAACAGATAGCCCACGCCGCGGACGGTGGTGATGTGTGCCGCGATCTGCGGGCCCACCTTGGAGCGGATGCGTCGAATGTGCACGTCGACGGTGCGCGTGCCGCCGCAGTACTCAAAGCCCCACACGCGGTGCAGCAGCACTTCGCGGCTGTAGGCGCGGTTGGGGTGCGTCGCCAAAAAGCTCAGCAGCGAGTACTCCATCAGCGTCAGGTCGATGGGCTCGTTATCGAGTGTCACCTGGTAGGTGGCAAGGTTGATCTCGAGGTTATCGATGTTGAGCACATCGTCGGCGGTGACGGTCTCCTCCTCGCCCATCAGGCGCTGCGCGCGAGCCTTGAGCTCGTTGGGCGTCGCCGTGGGGCATACAAAGTCGGCATGCGCGTGATTGGGCAGACGCAAGGTACCGAGCGCCTCGTCGTCAACGATCACCAACATGGGGACGCCGCCGCGGTCGTCAAGCCACTTGGCAATCTGATCGATGCGGTCGCTGCGGATGCCATCGGAATCGAGGATCAGCAGGTCAAAGTCGTGCGCCGCGGTCGGCGAATCGGGGGTAGCCAGGCTCACCTCGACACCCAGGGTGGTCGTCAGGCTGCGGGCAAACTCGTGGAAGCGCGTCGTGCGCGCCATGAACAGGGCACTCTTTTCGGACATATCGGCCTCCAAAGAAATGAGCTCAATCGTACTGGAACAAGCCAGCGCGATTAGGAGTTCGCCAGGTAGTGCTTGATCTCCCACTCGGTGATCGTAGACTCAAACTTATGCCACTCGTCGCGCTTCTTTTTGAGGAAGAAGCTGTGGATGTGCTCGCCGAGAGCATCCTTCATAAACTGCGAGTCCTCAAACACGTCGAGCGCCTCTTTGAGCGAGCGCGGCAGCGGCGCGTAGCCGGCCTCGACCATCTGACGGTCGGTAAGCTTGAGCGTCTCGGCCGTGGCCTCGGGCGGGAGTTCCAGCTTGCGCTCGATGCCGTCCAGACCAGCCGCCAGCGTGACGGCGTTGACCAGGTACGGGTTGGCCATGGGGTCGGGACTGCGCAGCTCGATGCGCGTGGACAGCGGCTTGCCGGGCTTGTAGACCGGGATGCGGACCATACTCGCGCGGTTGCGCAGGCCCCACGTGGCGTACTGCGGCACGGAGTCGCCACCCGTGGTGATGCGCTTGTACGAGTTGACCGTGGGGTTGGTGATGGCGCTGATTTCGCGCGCGTGCGCCAGAATACCTGCCATGTAGTGCTTGGCGACGTCGGAGAGATGGTACTTCTCGTCGTCCTCGCCCCAAAAGACGTTGTTGCCGTCATGGTCGAACAGCGACTGGCACAGGAACATAGCACTGCCATCCTCGCCCGCCAACGGCTTGGGCATAAAGGAGGCGTGGCAACCGCTCTCGTAGGCCTGCTGCTTAATGATGAGTTTGGCCGTAGTGACGGCGTCGGACATACTCAGGGCCTCGGCGTGGCGCAGGCTCATGCCGTGTTGCGAGCGGCCGGCGGCGTGGAAGGTGTACTCCACGGGCACGGACATCTTCTCGAGCGTGAGAACCGTGTTGCGACGCAAGTCGCGAGCGGCATCGCTCACCGAAAGATCGAAGTAGCCCACGTTGTCAAGCGGCTCGGGGGTATGCTCGTCGGGGAAGTAGTAATACTCCAGCTCGGCACCCACGTTGAGCAGATAGCCAGCCTTCTCGGCCTTGCGGAACATGCGACGCAGGGCATCGCGCGGGTCGCCGGCAAACGGCTTGCGATCGGGAGTGCACACATCGCAGAACACGCGGGCGACGCCATTGTGGCTCGGGCGCCACGGCAAAATCTGGAAGGTCGAAGCATCGGGAAACGCCAGCATGTCGGCTTCCTCGGGCGTGGCAAAACCCTCGATGGCGGAGCCGTCAAAGCCAATTCCCTCCTCAAAAGCGACCTCGAGGTCCTCGGGGCTAATGGCAAAGTTCTTGAGGCGGCCGAGAATGTCGACAAACCACAGACGCACAAAGCGGATATCACGCTGCTCTACGGAGCGGAGTACGTAATCGATGTTCTGCTGGTTCATGTCGCTCCCCTTTCTTTCGGGCGGGTTTCGACTGGTCTATACCGCAGATACTATCGCAGAAAAATGTTTCCGCAGGGTTAAAGCGTATCAAGCGCTCAAAAAACGTGCGCGAGCAGGCGGGTGCCAAGCACGAACAGACCGACTCGGACGGGCGGCTAGCGCGAGGTCGAAGCGCGGTGTTCGATGTGGCCGGGTATCTCGATGCGCTTGGGGGCGAGCTTTGCGGCATCGCCCACCGTAGTGGTAACGACGTCGATGCGCTCGGACAGGCGCTCGACCACGCGCTCGGCAATGGTAAGAGTGTCCTGCGCTGCCGTGGTCACACCGCCAAAGAGCACGTGGTTCCAAGGGTAATCGTCAAACGTCGCGATCTTGAGGCCAGCCGGCAACGAGGGCCCCAGCTGTGCCAGCGCCTCGGTCAGGCGCAGGAAAACCAGGCCGTTGACGGCAATGAGGCCGAGCTTTTTGCCCGCATAGC
Source organism: uncultured Collinsella sp. (assembly GCA_902388545.1). Taxonomy (GTDB): domain Bacteria; phylum Actinomycetota; class Coriobacteriia; order Coriobacteriales; family Coriobacteriaceae; genus Collinsella. The sequence goes on along the minus strand of CABMPS010000070.1, from coordinate 4,971 downwards.
CGCGGATGGTCTCGTCCAAGCGGCCAACGCCCGTGGCGCCACCATCGGCCAGGGTGACGACCTCACCCGCAAGGCCGCGTCGCGAAAGCTCGTCGACAAAGGCCTCGGCGCGTTCGCGACGCACGGGGCTGTCGTCGCTTGCCTCGGTGAGCAGGCACAGGCGCTCGCTGCCCGCAGAGGCCAAGGCGTCTACCAGGCCGGCGACCAGCTCACGGTTGTTGGAGGTCACCAGATCGACACCGCCGTCGGCAACATCGCGGTCGAGCAGCACGACGGGCAGGCGTCCCGCAGCCGCGGCGATCGCCTTGTCGTTGCCTCCGCAGGTATTGATGACCAGGCCGTCCACGCCGGCATCGATAAGTCTGGTGAGCGACTCTGCCTCCTTGGCGGGGTCGTTGCCGCTAATGGCCGTCGTGAGCGAGCAGCCGCGCGCGGCGGCGCTGGCGGAAAGCCCTTCGAGCATGGCGCTGGAGAACGGGTTAGCGATGTCGGCCAGAATCACGCCGATGAGGTTGGTACGCGAGCTGCGCAGGTTGCGCGCGGCGGCACGCGGGCGATAGCCGGTGCGCTCGATAACCGCCGCGATGCGAGCACGGGTTTCCTCGGTCATCTGCCCGGGGCGGTTGTTGAGATAGCGCGAGACCGTGGCCGGGCTCACGCCCGCCTCGACGGCAATGTCCTTAATCCTCATCTGCGCCATAGCGCACCCCGTTTCCTAATTGTCGGCAGTCTGGGCCATTTTAGGCATTTATGCGAACTGCCTACGCCACCAGACCCGCAGAACGATCTTAATTTCACCGCAGCCAATAAAGGGCGCGAGTTAGATAGCCGAGTCTTTGGGCAGCTCGAAATAGTCGGGATGCAAGGCGATAACCGGGCCCTGCTCCTCGGGCATCAGATGCAAGTGCGTCTCTGCCAAATAGCTCGCCGTGTCGGTGTCGCCCTTCTTAATGGCCTCGAGAATCCGGCGATGCTGCCGACGAATCGGTTCCCAATCCAGATCCTGCGACACCATACGCAACCAGTTGTATCGCTCAAAATGCGTGTTGACGCTCTTCATCCAATCCCACAACATATGGCGGCCGGCAATCTCAAAACACGTCTCATGAAACAGGTTATCCAAGTCGAAAAAGCGACGCGTTTCGCGATGGTCGAGCGATTCGGACTCGGCAAGAATCTGCTCGAGCCGATGTTTTTGCTCGGGCGTGGCGGCAGAGCAGCATTTAATGAGCACGCTTCTCTCGAGTTTCTCGCGCAGGAAACAGGCGTTCTCGGCGCGCTCCATGCTGATTTTTGAGACATAGGTGCCGCTTTTGGGACGCGTTTCCACCAGCTCCTGCTCACGCAGACGCACAAAGGACTCGCGAATGGGCGTACGCCCGATTCCCGTCTCCTTTTCCAGACCAATCGCCGAAAGGCGCGTGCCGGGCTTGAGCTCGGCATAGATGATCTTGGAGCGCAATGCGTTGTATGCCTGATCTTGCAGGCTCTGATAATGCTGGTGCTGTTCCATAAAGCCCTCGGATGAAGCCCACGGTTTGTCGAATTCCACCACGTAATACTATCGCATCGACACACCCCGGCTCCCAATCAGTCTTTTTGGGACGGGGCTCTTTTAGCTACCCTGGCCCGCAGATCGGCCCCCTTGCCACAAAAGTGGCCCATCTACTACGTTAACACGGATAGCCTCGACCATACCGAAAACCGTGAAAACAAAACCGCAGGTAGACAGCTTGTCAATTATCGAAAAAGCCGACTATGGTTGACCCCTGCGGCTTAAACATAGTAGATAGGCCCTTTTCGTGACGCAGCACTACCGCACCCCAAATTGGCACCCCGAGCCTGTTATAAGTTGCTGTGAAATACGGACGGTTGATAATCAAGGGTTGATAATCAAGGCGCGCTATACGGCTTGCCATATTTCACTATACTTTGCTGTACGTCGCTATACTTTGCTATAACTTGACAATAATCGGCCCGTTACCATCCGGGATATACGGACTCCAAGCCAACGCTGGCTTGGGGTCCGTCTTGTACCATGGCTCTTTTGGACTATGAGCGCTCGTATTTCGTGGCCCGCCCGGTTCCCTGCCTTACGATTGCATTCCGTTCAAGCAGAGATTCGAGTGCCGCCAACGTCCGCATGCGGCTCAGCCCCGTCTGTTTTTCAATCTCGCTTCGCGACATAATTCGCCCGCCCGACAAGGCATTGAGAACCTGGATCTCTTCCTCGGACCCTTCAAAGGCATCGGTAGCGGGCAATGTGACGGCCACCATGCCGCCGCGAACATCAAAAATTGGTTGATTGATCGAATCGCGATAGGCACGTCTAATGCGCGCGATTCCCGTGCCAAATTTCTCGATGTAATCCAGCTTTAAAAAGACCTCGGCGACAATTGGGTTTCTGAGCACGGATATCTGCCCATACAGGTATTGTTCCGTCGTCAAACCGGCAGGCAGTGATCCGGGCGAAGTCACAACAACACGATCGTCGTACAAGGCAATTTGAACATTCGCTCGAACGTCCCACGTCCGATGCACCAAAGCGTTTGCAACAGCTTCGCGGAATGCCTCAAGAGAAATTCGATCGGTTTGGACGCGCTCCATCCCTTCGATACGCTCAAAACGGTAGTAGCGTGCAAACATAGCCACCGCCCTGTCCACCTGCTCAATTGCGGATACATTTGTCGCCGTCTCACGGTCCAAGATCACATCCTCGGTATCGCCAAAACGGACACAGTCGATGCCCGGAAAATCATTCTTATCCGCCAAAATCGCCGCAGCGTTGGTATAGCCATCTTTGCCGAGCAAACGAAGCGTGCGCATAATATCCGGCGTTAGCTCGGAAATGCCGAGATGTTCAACACACTTATGCTCGAGCGTGTGAAAACTCAAGTCCTGGCGAGCCGACGTGAGCGCGTCGAACGTTACGTTGCTGCCTTCGAGCGTCAGCCTGCCATACTCAAACCGGTCGACCTCCACCGTTGCCGAATCGTTTCGCCTGTAGGCCTTTCCCTTGCTTCGATAGGGTTTGTCCTGGCCCTCATAAACCGTAAGGATTACGGTCCCGTGTTTCTCATCGCGCTCGAGCGTGTAACGGGGAGCGGGATCCAAGCTGTCATTAATCATGTTCTCGATGCGGAGACACTCTGCGACCGGATCTGCAAGGCCGACAGCCACGCCCTCGTCATCAACGCCAAACTCAATCTTGCCCGTCCCGTAGTTTGCATAGGCGCTCACCGTTTTAAGAAACGTCGGCGTAACGCTTTCCTCGTATTCGACTGTAGGGCTCTCTCTAACAACCATATGCACAACCCTCTCGTTTCGTACCATTCATAAGCGCATTATAAGACGAAAACCGTTTGCGTACTGATTTATCCAAGACGCAAATGGTTTTCGTCTTTATTTGCGTACGGAATTAAGACGCATAATTTCGCTTTCGTATGGCTCAATACCGGACACAGACTGTTTTCGTCTGTCAATACGTCTGCAATCCAAACGAAAAGAGCCCCGAGCTCGTATTGAACTGCCTCCCATTTCTTGGACACAAGAAATGGGAGGCTTTTTTATGGCTGGAAACGCTTTGTACGACGTCGGGATGAGACTGCGAGCGGCAGAGCTGCACGACGAGGGGCACGGCCGCGCGGCGATCGCGGCCCTTCTCGGGATGCCGGAGGAAACCGTGAGAGAATGGCTGTGCACCTACAGGTCTGCTGGTATCGAGGTTCTGGCCATGATGGGAAAGAAACACACCGCCTATTCGTTCGAGACGAAGCTGGCCGCCGTCAGGGCGGTCGTCGACGAGGGCATGACGAAGCCCGAGGCCATGGAGAAGTTCGGGATAGCCTCGCCAAGCCCTTTCAAGAAATGGCTGAAGGCCTACAGGGAGGAGGGCCCGGAGGCGCTCAGGCCAAAGCCCAGGGGGAGGCCGAGGGGGTCCGGCTCCCCGTCCGGGGAGACGACGCGCGAGCAAGAGCTCGAGCGCAGGATCAAGAGGCTCGAGGCGGAGAACGCCTACCTAAAAAAATCGATCGCCCTGAAGGCGGAGAAACGCTCTCGAACGGCGAGAAGGCCGCGGTCGTAAGCGGGCTTTCAGGGCAATACCCCCTCGCCGACCTGCTCGAGTGCGCCGGCCTGGCGAGGTCGAGCTACTACTACGCGCTGTCGCACCCGAAGGCTCCCACCAGGCCCGAGCTCTGGGAGGCCGCCGCCGAGATATTCTCGCGCACCGCCAACGGGTGCGGCCACAGGCAGATCGCCATGTGCCTGCGCGCCGAGCGGGGCGTGCGCATAGCCGACAAGACGACGCTGAAGATGATGCGCGAGATGGGCATCAGCTGCGGGATCCGCCGCGAGACCGACTACCACAGGTACAACTCGTACAGGGGCAAGGTCGGAAAGACCTTCGAGAACGTCATCGGCAGGGACTTCGCCGCCGACGGGCCGTGGGAGAAGATGGGCACCGACGTCACCGAGTTCAAGCAGCCCTGGGGCAAGGCCTACTTCGCGCCGGTCTACGATTTCGGCAGCAAGGAGATCGTCGCCTGGTCCACGTCGCTGCATCCCAACATGGCCCAGCAGCACGAGCTGCTCGACCAGCTCGTGTCCAAGATGCCCGAGGGCTCCAGGCCGGTCCTGCACTCGGACATGGGCTGGCAGTACCAGCAGGCCGGGTGGTGCAAGCGGCTGGAGGAGGCCGGCGTGGTGCAGAGCATGTCCCGGAGGGGCAACTGCATCGACAACGGCGCGACGGAGCAGGTGTTCGGCCATATGAAGGACGAGTTCTTTCGCGGAAGAAAATGGCCTTGCTTCGAAGACTTCAAGAGAGACCTGGACGAATACATCATCCATTGGAACACGAGAAGGAGGCAGGTTAAACTGAAGGGACTGACCCCGGAGGAATTCCGGAATCAGTCCCTATGTGCGGCGTAGGCCGCTTATTAGCCCGTCCAAGAATTGGGGCGCAGTTCA
>CABMPS010000069.1 GCA_902388545.1 uncultured Collinsella sp. | reverse complement strand
CACATTTAAGGTGATTTGACGTGTCGATCGAGCAGATAAGCTGCCGTATCTCCTCAAGTGTTCATTAAAGGAAGACCTTGATGCGAATAAATCTCATTAAGATCTTCTTTTATTAACGAAAATAATGTAGCTACAACGGTGACAGTACTCATATTTGCCGTTTTTTGGCCACAGTCCTTCGGAGGGTCCTCGAAAATAGTCCCGAGCCGGCACTTGGGGACGTTCCTATAATGCCGGCACTTAGGAGCGTCCCCAAGTGCCGACACCGCGTCTGCCTGCGGCGGCCGCGCCCCGCTGCATCGCTCCGCACCCTTGCGGGTTCGAATCCCTCCGCTTGGCGGCGTTGGCTCGATTTGCTTGACGTGAGGGGCTCTTGGCTGGTGTGGGACGGAGGGATTCCGCGTCCGCCTGGTCGGCGGCCGCGCCCCGCTGCGTCGCTTCGCTCCTTGCGTGCTGCGCTGGAAAACGCTTCGCGTTTCCTCAGCTCCGCACCCTTGCGGGTTCGAATCTCTCCGCTTGCCCACAAGAAAGCGCCCTGGGCCGTTATGGGCTCAGGGCGCTCAGTTTTAATGGCTGGGACGGAGGGATTCGAACCCCCAACAGCCGGCACCAAAAACCGGAGTTCTACCGTTGAACTACGTCCCAATGTGTGGTGTTGCCCAAAAGCAACTCGTCTAGTTTACCTAATCTGCGAGGGCATCGCAAACGCCGTCGAGTAGGCGTACGGCGAGGGTCTGCGCGTCGCTGGCCGTAAAGGTGCCGTTGTAACGCGTCATGCCGGTGAGCTCGATGCGAATTCGTGCCGGCTTTTGCTGTGCGGCGACATTGGCGGTACGGATGCGCTGGGCCAGGTTGTGGCACTCGGCGAGGGCGATCGTGGCGCGCGGGGCGGCGTCTGCAGGCAACTCGTCGCTTGCGATCTCGAGCACCAGGTCGACATCGGTCGGAACCTCGGAATCGCAAAGCATCATGCCGCTGCTGTCGGTCGTCGCCGTGGCGATGTTCCACATGCGCGATGCTACGCTGCGCGCGATAGGGTCCTCGCCGATGACGGCAATCTGGAAACGCTCGAGCACGTTGGCGGCGCGCGCAAAACCGATGCGAGACTCGGCTTCGGTGACCGAGGGTTTGCCCTCCCACACATGGTGCAGGCGGTTGATGTAGGCGTAGGTGTCCTGGAAGGCCATGCCGTCGGCAAACAGGCCGACATTTTCCTGGAACTGCTGCAGGGCGGCCTCGGTATGCGGACCAAAGTAGCCGTCGTCTTCGCCACAGGCAAAGCCCAAAACGTTGAGAGCGCGCTGCAGGGCCTTGACGTCGGCGCCGTGAAAATTGGGCATGCGAAGGTAGAGCGTGCGGTCGCCCAACTTGTATGAAGCGTCTACAAGGGCGCTCCAGCAGGGGATATCGACAGCATAACCGGCCGCAAGGCCGCTATCGAGCCTAAACGTGCCAACGGCCTGCTCGGTGGTGGTGCCAAAGCGCTTGTCGGCGACCTCGTCGGCATCGATGGTGTAACCGAGCTGCAGAAGGCGGGACTGAACATCCTCGACGGCTGCTCCCTGCATGCCCGTGGTAATAGGTTCCATGAACGAACCCCTTTCGGCGTACGATTCGTACTATTTTGAGCGCGTGTCGGATAGACAACGCGAGACAATGCATAAACATGCACTCAACAGTGTAGCAACTTGTACCCAAACGCGCTGCCCACAGGTTTTGTGACCCCCGCTAGTTGAGGCGCTCCACAAAGAAATCTGCCATGGAGAGGAACAGTTCGCGTGCGTGCGGGTCAAGCTCAACGTTCTCGATGGCAGCCTTGGCTTTTGCGGTCAGGTCCAGCGCGTAGGCGTGAGCATATTCGATGGAGCCGGTCTGCTGGAAGATCTCCACGGCGCGCGCGAGCTGCGCGGGGTCCTCGGTGCCCGAGGAAAGGATTGCCTCGACCTCGTCGTGATGGCGCTCATCAGACAGGGCGTGCACGGCAACGAGCGTGCGCTTGCCCTCGGTGATGTCGGTGCGGAAGTCCTTGTTGGCGGCCTCTTTGGTGCCGACCAAGTTGAGCAGGTCGTCCTGAATCTGAAAGGCAAGGCCGGTGTGCAGGCCAAAGGCGCGTAGCGCCTCGACCTGCTCTTCGCTGCCGCCGCCGATAATGGCTCCGGCGGCAAGCGGCGTGGCTCCGCTGTAATACGCGGTCTTGTGCGTCGCCATGTCCAGGTAGTCATCAACCGAGATATCAAAGCGCTCGTCACGGACCCAACCCAGGTCAAGCGCTTGACCCTCGATGGTGCGGACGATCATCTCGGTAAGCTCGTGGAGCACACGCAGCTTCACGTCGGACTCGAGCGTGGGATCGTCGAGAACCGTCTTGGTGACCATGGTGAGCGCCAGGTCGCCACAATTGATGGCGAGCCCCGTGCCCTCGGTAAGGTGCATGCAGGGCTTGCCTCGACGAAGCTGTCCGTTGTCGGCGATGTCGTCGTGGATGAGCGCACCCGACTGGAAATGCTCGATAGCTGCCGCGGCGCTGCGGGCGCTCTCAAAGCTACCGCCCACTGCGGTTGCGGCGAGCATGCAGATAAGCGGGCGGTGGCGCTTGCCGGCGTTGGCCGTAAAAGCCGAGAGCGGCGCGTACAGGTAGCGTTCGATATCGGCAGAGGTCGCCTGTCCGTCAAAGAACGTGGCCAGATAGTCATTAATCTGGTCAAAGTGCTGGGCTAAAAAGCAGGTAAACGGACTGGACACGGGTTCTCGCATTCTTTCTTAGGTTGCATCGATGTAGTGTGCAGGCAACATATTGCCACATTGTGCCTGCCTGCGTGGCAGGTTTGGGGATTTAAGGCAACGGCGCATGTCGGACGAGTTTCGTAGTTAGACCAGTCCAAAGTGCTCGAGCGCCTTGACGACGCCATCTTTGTCGACCGAGTCGGTGATGTAGTCCGCGCGCTTTTTGAGATAGTCCGGTGCATTGCCCATGGCGATGCCGACGTCGACGGCGTTCATCAGCGAGATGTCATTGCTGGCATCACCGATGCCATACACCGTTCCATGGTTGGGGTCGAGAGCGTCGAGTACGGACTGGATACCCTCGCGCTTGGTACATTCGCGAGGCGAAATCTCGGTCACTTCGAGCTCGAGCTCGTTAAAGCAGAGCAGCGGCTCAAACGTTTGATCCTGAGCGATGCGGTTGGCAAGCGACGTGGACATTAAGATCTTGTAGGCGCTGTAATGTTGCAGCTGCGTAATTGCATCGCCCACGGTGCGGGCATATCCGGGGGCGTCGGGCGCATCGGCACCCATGCGAACGACGCCATTGAGTCCCTCAAAACGAATCACTTCGTCCGATTGCTCAAGAATGGGAGCAAGACGCTGCAGCATACCGGGCGTCATCGCCAAATCGCGGATCACGTGTCCCTCAAGTTCGACATAGCCACCCGCGAGGCAGACGATGCCGGTCCAGGGCAGATCGAGCAGCTTTGGATGGATGCAGCTCAGCGTGCGCCCTGTGCAGATAAACGCCATATTGCCCTTGGCGACAAAATTACGGATGGCTTGCGAGACCGCTTCATTGGGATAGGGGGAGAGGTCTCGCTCGCTCTCGGGAAGCTCTTGTGCCACTCGAGGGTCTTGCCAGGCGAGTGTTCCGTCGATATCGAAGAAGCAGATATCGCCGCGCTTATGGGCTGCGCTGGCGGCAGGGGAGGCCGAGGTGGTGGGCACAAATCCCGGCTCGAGGCCCATGATCTGGTCAAAATGCTCTTTAACGCGGGGAACGGAGATGCCGATAATCACCTGGGCGGTCTTGCCCGTAATGATGAGGCCCTTGGCGCCCACCGCGACAAACGACGCGTTATCTGCAACGATGGAAGGGTCTGCGACCTCGACACGCAGGCGCGTGGCGCAGTTGGTTGCGCCCACGATATTGCCAACGCCACCTAAAAGCTGAATTACCCGCTCAGCGAGGACGTGATCTTGATCGGATTGAATACTGACCTCGCCATTGGGAGATTGCTCTTTGGCAAAGCCGCTTCCCGTTAAACGATCGATTGCCGCGCGATTGGAGACATGATCCTCGCGGCCTGGCGTCTTAAGGTCATAGACCAAGATGAGTGCTCGAAAACTAACAAAAAAGATGAGGCTAAAGGCAAGACCGATACCGAGCGCCAAAAGGTAGGAGCCGGCATGCATTCGCATGAGTGGGATGAAGTTGAAGGCCGTCATTTCCATGAGACCGCCCGAGAAGATGCCGACGATGCCAAAGAAGTTCATGGTCATGGCAAGGCAGGAGGACAGGACGGCGTAGAGCAAAAAGAGTCCGGGATAGGTGAACATAAAGAGAAACTCGAGCGGCTCGGGGACGCCGCAGACCACCGAGGCGACGATGGCGGGCAAAAGGATGACCTTAAGGCCGGCGCGGCGTTCGGGTTTGGCGGTGAAATAGAATGCTGCCGCGATGGCGGGAAGGCCAAAGAGCTTGCCCCAGCCGGTGGCGGTAAAACCTGCCCAGGGCGCAAGTTCATTTAAAGGGCGCGTGCTATGGGAGAGAATGGGGAGCAGGTTGGTCCACGTGGCGTAAATACCGTCGTGAATGACCAGATTGTCGTAATAGATGGGCATATAGAGCAGATGGTGCAGCCCCATGGGCTCGAGCGCTCGCTCCAAAAACACAAAGATGCCCACGCCGAAGGGGCCGACGCCCGCAAGTGCGTGGCGCAGCGTTTCGGTCACAGCGTATGCGAAGGGCACGATGGCGGCCGAGATGGCGGCAAGGGCAAACACGGCAAAAAAGCTGATGAGGTAGACCAGCGAGGAACCCGAGAAGGTGCCGAGCCAATCGGGAACCTTGGCATCGTAGAAGCGGTCATGGATGGCGACGACGGTTGCCGACACCGCCAGCGGGCCGATAATGCCGGTGTCGAGCGTCTTGATGCCGTCGATGACGGTGATGCCGCTGGCGGGGGTTAAAGACGACGGGTACTTAAGCCCAAGGTTGTCGCCGCTCAGCTTAATGATCTCGCTCAAAAAGAAACAGTAGGCAAAATAGGCTACGAGCGCCTCGAGGCAGCAGCGTGCCGGTTGCTTTTGGGCAAGACCGATAGGCAGCGCTACGGCAAAAAGGAGCGGGAGACGTTTAAAGACCGTCCACGAGCCGCGCTGGATGATGGTCCAGAAAACGTACCAAGGGGTTCCGTATACGGCGAGATCGCCGACGATGTCTACGGTCGTGGCGAGGGCGGAGATGCCGACCATGAGGCCTGATATAGAAAACAGCATGGCGGGCGCGAACATGGCTCCGCCAAAACGTTGGATTTTCTGCAGCATAATATGCCTTCCGGATGCAACATGCTGTGCGAGCAAGAACGTTTAAACAATGAACTCATTGTAGAGGACTGGCTGCTTGCCGCATTGACGGTTTTGATTCGGTCCGATTTGGGTTTCGGGGGAACCGTCGACGGTAAATAATCCGTGCTTTACCGATAATCGGTTTAAACAACTTTAAGAAATGCTATCGTGCCTAGCCATACATATTCGTTAGAGGTGAAATCATGCCAAAAGCGATTTACGAAGGAATCTACCGCGAGATCCGTTCGCGCATCATTAACGGGACCTATGCGTTTCAGGAGATGCTGCCAACCGAAGCCGAGCTGACCGCGGAGTTTGGCTGCACGCGCAATACCGTTCGACGCGCCTTGAGCATGCTGGCCGACCAGATGTTTGTGCAGCCTATACACGGTAAGGGCGTGCGCGTTATTTGGCTTAAGGGCGAAACCGACATGCTGGGCGCACTCGAAGAGGTTGAGTCGTTTGGCGAGTTCGCAAAACGCAACAATGCCGTCGCATCGACCGAGGTCAAGTCTTTTGAACATTTGATTTGCACTGAGCAACTCTCTCGCCGCCTGGGCTTTAAGGTGGGCGAGGAGCTGATTCGCGTAGTGCGTGTCCGAAGCCTCAACGGCAGCGCGCGCCAAGTGGACCATGGCTACTTTTTGGCGTCGGTCGCCAAGGGCCTGACCCCCGAGATCGCGGCGGATTCTATCTACGGCTATCTGGAGCACAAGCGCGGCGTCAAAGTGATGGCGAGCCGTCGTACGGTGAGTGTCGAGCTCGCCAACGATGAGGACTGCAGCTATCTGGACCTTGGCAAGTACAACTGCGTCGCCGTTATGGAGAGCCAGTCGTACACCTCGGACGGCATCTTGTTCGAGGTCACGCATGCCCGCACACACCCCGAGATCTTCCATTACCGCGTCAATTCCAAGCGATAGCCGGCTAGCTCGCAGCCTGACGAGACTCATGCCCTCAAAGCGAAAACGCCCGGTCAAACCGACGATGCATCGGCTTGATCGGGCGTTTTCTCTGCATTCGATAACAAATAATTGTTTATACAAAACTTGTCAAGTATCAAGTCGAAATTACCGTTCACCGAAGTTTTTCTACCGCTCTAGTAATACTTGTTCAAACAACTAGCCAAATAGCGTATTGTACAAATCAGCAAAAGGGGCAAAGTCCCCGAGCCAATCTCCGAAGGCGGCGGCAAAGGGTGCCGCCACGGTGTGAAAGGGTGGATTGTAATGAAGAACGAAATGAGCAGAAGGCAGTTCCTGGGCTTTGCTGGTTCCGCGGCTGCGGTTCTTGGTCTGGGTCTCGTGGGCTGCGGTGGTTCTGCCGGCTCCGGCTCCTCTGCTTCTGGTGACGCTGCCGAGGTCTACTTCCTCCAGTTCAAGCCCGAGGTCGACAAGGAGTGGAAGGAGATCGCCAAGGCGTACAAGAAGGAGAAGGGCGTCGAGGTCAAGATCGTGACCGCCGCCTCCAACACCTACGAGGAGAAGCTCAAGTCCGAGATGTCCAAGAGCTCCGCTCCGACGCTGTTCCAGGTCAACGGCCCCACCGGCCTTAAGAACTGGAAGGACTACTGCGCCGATCTTTCCGACACCAAGCTCCGCGGCGAGCTCATCGACGACTCCCTGGCGCTGCAGTCCGACGGCAAGGATCTGGGTATCGACTGGGTTCAGGAGAGCTACGGCATCATCTACAACAAGGAGCTCCTCGAGAAGGCCGGCTACAAGGCCGAGGACATCAACTCCTTCGACAAGCTGAAGGCTTGCGCCGATGACATCCAGGCCCGCAAGGACGAGCTCGGCGTTGACGGTGCCTTCACTTCCGCCGGCATGGATGACTCCTCCAGCTGGCGCTACACCACCCACCTCGCCAACCTCCCGCTCTACTACGAGTTCGAGAAGGAGCACAACCAGGAGGACGACGAGATCAAGGGCGAGTATCTCGACAACTTTAAGCAGATCTTCGACCTGTACATCACCGACTCCACCTGCGATCCTTCGCAGCTCGCCTCCAAGACCGGTGACGACGCCACCAACGAGTTCGCAACCGGCAAGGCCGTCTTCTACCAGAACGGCTCTTGGGCCTACGCCGACCTCACCAAGGCCGGTATGACCGACGACCAGCTCGGCATGCTGCCGATCTACATCGGCGTCGACGGCGAGGAGAACCAGGGCCTGTGCTCCGGCGGCGAGAACTACTGGTGCGTCAGCTCCCAGGCATCCGAGGATGCCCAGAAGGCCACCGAGGACTTCATGTATTGGTGCGTCACTTCTGACACCGCCACCAGCATCATCGCTGACAAGATGGGTCTGACCGCCCCGTTCAAGAGCGCTAAGGAGACCACCAACGTCTTCTCGCAGCAGGCCGTTGCCATGGCCAAGGACGGCAAGAAGACCGTTGCTTGGGACTTCGTCTACATCCCCTCTGAGGAGTGGAAGAAGAACCTCAAGCAGGCTCTCATCGCTTATGCTGCCGACAACACCAAGTGGGACGGCGTCAAGAACGCCTTCGTCGATGGCTGGAAGACCGAGAAGGCTGCTTCCGAGTAAGCAGTTGCTGCCCAAGCTATCTGATTAGCGACAGGGGGCGGGCAGACGTTGGTTTGCCCGCCCCCTGCATATTGAAAGGACCCTTCTATGGGCAAAGCACTCAAACGCTGGTGGCCGCTCTTTATGCTGCCCACGTGCCTGGCGTTTATGATCGGGTTCGTGATTCCCTTTATCCAGGGTTTCTATCTCTCGTTCTGCCAGTTTATTACCATCAATAACGCGCACTTTGTCGGTATCGAGAACTACGTGCGCGCGCTGTCCGATCCGCAGTTCTCCACGTCGTTCTTCTTTACCGTGGCGTTTGCCTTCCTGTCGACGGTGCTCATCAACGTGATCGCGCTGGCCATTGCGCAGGCGCTCACTCGCAAGGCGCTCAAGGGCACCAACATCTTCCGTACGATTTTCTTTATGCCTAACCTGATTGGCGGCATTGTACTGGGTTACATTTGGCAGATTCTGATCAACTGCCTGCTCTCCAACGTGGGTGCCCAGCTTATCGCCCTCAACTCCGCCGCTGGCTTCTGGGGCCTTATCATCCTGACCCTGTGGCAACAGGTCGGCTACATGATGATCATCTACATCGCCGGTCTGCAGTCCATTCCGTCTGATTACATCGAGGCCGCCAAGGTCGACGGCGCTACGGCATGGCAGACGTTTTGGAAGGTTAAGATCCCCAACCTGATGCCGACCATCACCATCTGCCTGTTCCTGTCCATCACCAACGGCTTTAAGCTGTTCGACCAGAACCTCGCCCTTACCGGTGGCGCCCCGGCGCACTCCACCGAGATGCTCGCCCTGAACATCTACAACACGTTCTATTCGCGTGCTGGCATCGCATGGCAGGGCATCGGTCAGGCCAAGGCAGTTATCTTCTGCATCCTGGTTGTCGCTATTTCTATGATCCAGCTTAAGGCCACGAGGTCCAAGGAGGTGCAGCAGTAATGAAACGCGATAAGGCTATCAACCGCGCGCTCTCGATCTTCTTTACGATTCTGTCGCTCGCATGGATCTACCCCGTGTTCATGATTGCGCTCAATTCCTTTAAGAAAGCGACCGCAATCAGCACCACCACGGCGTTCGATCTGCTCACGCCCGAGACGTTCAACGGCCTCGCAAACTACGTGCACGCTCTTAACGAGCAGGGCTTTGCCTCGGCGTTTATGTACTCTCTTATCATCACGGTCACGTCGGTCGTGCTGATTCTGGTGTGCTGCTCCATGTGCGCTTGGTACGTGGTGCGCGTCAACAGCAAGATCTCGAACTTCTTCTATTACCTGTTCGTCTTCTCGATGGTCGTACCGTTCCAGATGCTCATGTTCACGCTGTCCAACCTCGCGGACCGCATCGGCTTTAACACGCCGTTTAACATCTGGCAAACAGATTCA
>CABMPS010000068.1 GCA_902388545.1 uncultured Collinsella sp. | reverse complement strand
CCCGCCGTTAATCGACGTTTCTGCTATTAGATGTAATTGCGGGACTGCTCCGTATCTCTCTTAGGAAGAGATGCGGAGCAGTCTATTTTGTTGCGTGAATAAACTCGATGGGTAAAGGAAAACCCCACAGCCCATATGAGCTGCGGGGTTTTCTTGTGCCTCCGATGCGAAATAAATCGCTCAGATATTACTGATAATCGACGACGTCGATCCAGTTCTTCAGGAACTCATCGTTCACGTTGCGCTTACGAGCGAGCTCGGAAGCGGCGACGATGCTCGTCCACTGACGCACGACCTGCATGGGCATGTCGGCGCGGTCGCAGTAGAGCTCCAGGTAGGCCTCGGCCTGATCCTTGCTGTTGAGGGCGAAGAGCAGGTAGGTGGTGGCAACGTCGGCAGCAGGGGAGCCCTGGGTGGCGTGTGCCCAGTCGCACACATAGAGCTGGCCGTCGTCGCCGACGATGACGTTGGAGGGGTTGAAGTCGCCGTGGCAGACCTTGAACTCCTTGGTCATGCCGTCCAGACGCTCCTGAAGGTTGTAGCGCGTGGTGGCATTGAGCTGATCAAGGCTGTCGATCATGCGGGCGAACTTGTCGCGCTGACGGTTGAGCAGCGGGGAGGTGTAGCCGTGGATCTCAATCTGGAGGTCGACGAACATCTCGAGATACTCACCAAAGCGCTGGGGCTCGGCAGTCATCTTCTCGGCAAGGGTGGTGCCCGGAACCTTCTCGGTCACGAGCGCCCAGCCGTTGGCGTTCTCGAGCTGGGAAACCTCGAGAGCCTTGGGGCTGCGGATGCCGCACTCATTGATGCGGGCAAGATTCAAAGCCTCGTTGAACACGTCGGAGACAGGCTTGGTCTCGTTAAAGACCTTGACGATCTTGTCGCCCAGGTCGTAAACGACCTTGTTGCCACGGCGGACGAGCTCGGTCTTGGAATCGGGTAGCAGCATGGTTGCATCCTTTCAACGATGCGATAGAAGCGACGGCGGGGGTGTGTGAAACACCCGTGCACCCCCGCCGTTAAAAACCGTGCTAAAACTAGCAGACGGCGTAGTCCTGAGGCTCGCGGCCGTAGTAGGCGTCCAGGTAGAGCTCCTTGATCTCGCTCATGAGCGGGTAGCGCGGGTTTGCGCCGGTGCACTGGTCGTTGAATGCCTGCTCGGTCATCTCGTCGAGGGTGTCGAGGAAGTACTGCTCGTCAACACCGTAGTCGGCGATGGTCTTCTTGACGCCGATGAAGTCCTTGAGTTCCTCGAGCTTCGTGATGAAGTTCTCGAAGACCTCCTTGTCGTCCTTGCCCTCGATGCCGCAGTACTTGGCCATCTCGGCGTAGTTGTGCAGCGCGTTGGGGTAAGGATACTGGGAGAAGGTACCCATCTTGACGGGAGCCTCGGCGGCGTTGTAGCGCATAACGCGGGTCAGGATGACGGCGTTGGCGAGGCCGTGAGGCAGGTGATGGAAGGCGCCGAGCTTGTGAGCCATGGAGTGGTTGAGGCCCAGGAAGGCGTTGGCGAAGGCCATACCGGCCATGCAAGAGGCGTTGTGCATCTCCTCGCGGGCATGCGGGTCCTTGGCGCCGTTCGTGAAGCTGGAGGGCAGGTTCTCGAAGACGAGCTTAGCAGCGCGCTCGGAGAGGCCCTTGGTGTAGTCGGAAGCCATGATGGAGACGTAGGACTCGATGGCGTGGGTCATGACGTCGATGCCGGAGGCAGCGGTCAGGCCGCGCGGGGCGGTCATGCAGTTGTCGGCGTCAACGATAGCCATGTTGGGGAGCAGCGCGTAGTCGGCGAGCGGCCACTTGATGCCGGTCTCCTTGTCGGTGATGATGGCGAACGGCGTGCACTCGGAGCCGGTACCCGAAGAGGTCGGGACGGCGACGAAGTAGGCCTTCTTGCCCATCTCGGGGAAAGTGAAGATACGCTTGCGGATGTCCATGAAGTCCATGGCCATGTCCTCAAACTTGCACTCGGGGTGCTCGTGCATCATCCACATGATCTTGCCGGCGTCCATAGCTGAGCCACCGCCGACGGCGATGATGACGTCCGGCTCAAAGAGAGCCATCTGCTTGGCGCCGCGACGTGCGCACTGCAGCGACGGATCGGGCTCGACGTCGTAGAAGCAGTCGTGGGCGATGCCCATCTCGTCGAGCTTGGCCTCGATGGCGCGGGTGTTGCCATTCTTGAAGAGGAACTGGTCGGTGACGATGAAGGCGCGCTTCTTGCCCATGACGGTACCGAGCTCGTCGAGAGCGACGGGCGTGGAACCCTTCTTGAAGTAGACCTTCTCGGGAGCGCGGAACCACAGCATGTTCTCACGGCGCTCGGCCACAGTCTTAACGTTGATCAAGTGCTTCACCCCAACGTTCTCGGAGACGGAGTTGCCGCCCCAGGAGCCGCAGCCCAGGGTCAGAGACGGCTTCATGCCAAAGTTGTATAGATCACCGATGCCGCCGTGCGAGGACGGGGTGTTGATGACGATACGGCAGGCCTTCATGACGTGCTCGAACAGGCTGATCTTCTCGGCCTGGGCGGGGTGCACGTACAGAGAGGCGGTGTGGCCCGGGCCACCGGCGAGCACCAGGTGCTCGGCCTTGTCGACGGCCTCCTGGAAGTCCTTGGCGTGATACATGGCCAGGACCGGGGAGAGCTTCTCGTGGGAGAACTCCTCCTTGGCGGGGTCGGTGGAGTTGACCTCGGCGATCAGGATCTTGGTCTTGGCAGGAACCTCGATGCCGGCGAGCTCGGCGATCTTGGCGGCAGCCATGCCGGGAATGCGGTGATCGAGAGCGCCGTTCTTGAACATGGCGGCACGCAGGGCCTCCATCTCGGCACCCTGCTTGACGAAGTAGCAGCCGCGCTTCTGGAACTCGGCTTTGACCTGGTCATAGATGGTGTCGATGACGGTCACGGACTGCTCGGAAGCGCAGATCATGCCGTTGTCGAAGGTCTTGGAGTGGATGATGGAGTTGACGGCGAGCAGCACGTCGGCGGTGTCGTCGATGATGACCGGGGTGTTACCGGCGCCAACGCCCAGGGCGGGCTTGCCCGAGGAGTAGGCGGCCTTGACCATGCCCGGGCCACCGGTGGCGAGGATGATGTCGACGTCACGCATGACCATGTTGGTCAGCTCGATGGAGGGGACATCGACCCAGCCGATGATGCCCTCGGGGGCGCCGGCCTTGACGGCGGCGTCAAGCACGAGCTTGGCGGCGGCGATGGTGCACTTGGCGGCTGCCGGGTGCGGGGAGATGATGATGCCGTTGCGGGTCTTCAGGCTGATCAGCGTCTTGAAGATCGCGGTGGAGGTGGGGTTGGTCGTCGGGATGACGGCGCCCACGATGCCGATGGGCTCGGCGATCTTGGTGATGCCGTAAGCCTCGTCGCGCTCCAGAACGCCACAGGTCTTGGTGTTCTTGTAAGCGTTGTAGATGTACTCTGCGGCGTAGTGGTTCTTGATGACCTTGTCCTCAAGAACGCCGCGGCCGGTCTCCTCGATGGCCATCTTCGCCAACGGGATACGAGCCTTGTTGGCGGCCATGGCGGCCTCATAGAAGATCTTGTCGACCTGCTCCTGCGTGTACGTAGCAAAAAGCGCCTGGGCCTCTCGCATCTGAGCGAGCTTAGCCTCAAGCGCCTCTACGTTGTCCACAATTGCGGGAGTAGTGTTTTCCGGTGACTTTTTCACCATTTGTGTCTCCTTGCGATCGGAGATTTACCCTACGCCTTGCATGATAGCAATAAATAATTCGGTAAACGGTAAGATTCCCGTAAAAGGCATACTAAAACGTTTCAATCAAATGAACCGTTTCAACTTAATCCATCAGCCCAATGCATCGCCCCTCTCATTGGGGACAGACATACATGAGTATTTCAATGGGAAAACGGGGAGAACGGGGCACCTGTTTGACAATCGCTATTCGCGGGTCGCGGTCGAGTCGGACACGCAGGCGGTCCAGTTGCTCGATTATATCCATCTCAATCCTGTGAAAGGCGCGCTCGACTCGCTCGATGCGTACCGCTGGTCAAGCTTCAAGGCATATCAGCTGGGCTATGATTCCTTTGACATCTGCAAACACTCATGTAAGTCTGTCCCCAATGAGTGCAAAAAGGCGCCCTCCGTGGGGGAGGACGCCTTTGGTAAGTTCTATACGAACGCGAGGTCTTTGACCCGGAGAGTCCGAGGTACTTGTTGGTAAGACCTTATTTAGGAGCGCGCAACCTTGCCGGACTTGAGGCAGGTGGAGCAAACGTTCATCTTGCGACGGTGACCATCGACGACGACGTAAACGCGCTGGATGTTGGGGCGGAACTTACGGTTGGTGACGCGGTGAGAGTGGCTGATGGAGCGACCGGCAACGGGGTGCTTACCGCAAACTTCGCAAACTTTGGACATAACTGACCCTCCTTGGGCGACAAACGAACATGTCGCGTTAACAAACAAGCCTGAACTATAGCACAGAAGCAGCTCCCTGTGCGTAATCTACACAGAGATATTCCTCTTTTGGCGATAGTGCTCACGCCACGGCCCTGGACGTAGATCCGATTTGCGTGCAGCAGAGGGGATTATGCCAGCTCGTGCGTGCGTTTTCAAGCTCGTCCCACAAATATATATAGGTTTATGGAGCGCCTGCGCCCGTTTACGGATTGTTCTGTATTTATGCTCGCAATTAAGCTCGAGGTTGGCTACACTATCCCTTGACCATTAAAGGGGTACGAGATACCCACATGGAATTACATAGCTGCCAAAGAGCAGCCCTTCCTGTGGGTGTCTGGTCCGCTTTAAGCGGTCGGGCATCTATTTTTTTGACTGTGTCAGCAGTCAAGACATGTGAGGAAGGAGATCGATGGGCACGACTTCCCCCAAGGCGGTCATCATGGACGAGACCGCCGTCAATCGAGCGATGACCCGCATCGCGCACGAGATTCTCGAGCGCAACGAGGGCTGTGAAGACCTCGCTCTGGTCGGCATCGTCACGCGCGGCGACCTTCTGGCAAAGAAGCTCGCCGAGGAGATCAAGGAGATCGAGGGCGTCGACGTTCCGCTCGGCAGCCTGGACATCAGCTTCTACCGCGATGACTATGCGACCAATTTCGCTCCCGCGATCCACGCTACCAACATTCCCTTCAGCGTCGACGGCAAGCGCGTCGTGCTGGTGGACGACATCCTGTATACGGGCCGTACTATCCGCGCCGCTCTGGATGCCGTCATGGACCTGGGCCGTCCGAGCCGCATCGAGCTGGCAGTTCTCGTTGACCGCGGTCACCGTGAGCTCCCCATCTCGCCGGACTTTGTCGGCAAGAACGTTCCCTCGTCGCATGAGGAGAACGTGCACCTATATATGAAGGAAGTCGACGGCCACACCGCCGTCGAGATTAACGACGTTGCGCCGGGTTCCCACGTGGGCTCTGCGCCGCTGGGAGGTGAGTAGTACCGTGGCGTTCAACCATAAGCACCTGATCGACATTACCGAGTACTCCGAAGAGGACATCAAGCTCATCCTCGAGACCGCCAAGGCGTTCTCTGAGGTCAACGAGCGTGCGATCAAGAAGGTCCCCACGCTCAAGGGCAAGACCATCGTCAACATGTTCAACGAGCCCTCGACGCGCACCCGCAGCTCCTTCGAGCTCGCCGAGAAGCGCCTTTCGGCCGACAGCCTCAACTTTGGCGGCTCCTCGACCTCCACGGTCAAGGGCGAGAGCCTCGTCGACACCGTCGAGACCCTCAACGCCTACAAGATTGATTGCATCGTCGTTCGCGATAAGCACGCCGGTGCTCCCTACATCGTCACGCAGAACTCGCCCGCGAGCGTCATCTGCGCCGGCGACGGCAAGCACAACCACCCCACGCAGGCCCTGCTCGACCTGTACACCATCTGGGAGCACAAGGGTGACTTCCACGGTCTGAAGGTCGCCGTCGTCGGCGATATCGCGCACTCCCGCGTGTGCGGCTCGCTGATCCCCGCCCTTAAGATCATGGGCTGCGAGACCTACGCTGTCGCCCCCGGCACGCTGCTGCCGCCGGCGCCCGAGGTTCTGGGTTGCGACCATGTGACGAGCGACCTCGATTCCGTCCTGCCCGAGCTGGACGTCGTCTACATGTTGCGCGTGCAGCAGGAGCGCCTCGAGGGCGCACCGTTCCCCACGATTCGTGAGTACCACAAGCTCTTCGGTCTGACCAAGGACCGCGAGAAGCTCATGAAGCCCGATGCGATTATCTGCCACCCGGGCCCCATCAACCGCGGCGTTGAGTTCGACTCCTATATGGCCGACCACCCGCAACGCTCCGTCATCCTGGAGCAGGTCTACGCCGGTATCTGCGTGCGTATGGCTATCCTGTATCTGCTGCTTGGAGGTGCCGATAATGGCCTTGCTTCTTAAGAATGCCCACGTCGTCGATCCGTCCGTCGAGCTTGACGGTGTCGTCGACGTCCTGATCGACGGTGACAAGATCGCCGAGGTCGGCGAGAACCTCGCCGCCGAGGGAGCCGAGGTCCGCGACCTTTCCGGCAAGTATCTCGTCCCCGGCCTGGTGGATATGCACGTGCATCTGCGCGAGCCTGGCTACGAGGTCAAAGAGGACATCGAGAGCGGCACCCGCGCTGCTGCCAAGGGCGGCTTCACCGGCGTGTGCGCCATGCCCAACACCGATCCCGTCACCGATAACGGCACCGTCGTGGAGTTCGTCAAGTCCCGCGCTGCCGAGGTCGGCCACTGCCGCGTCTATCCGTCGGGCGCCATGACCCGCGGTCTTAAGGGCGAGGCCATGTCCGAGATGGGCGATATGGTAGCCCACGGCGCCGTCGCCTTCACCGACGACGGTCGCGGCGTGCAGGGCGCGGGCATGCTCCGTCGCTGCATGGACTACGGCAAGATGTTCGGCAAGGTCTTTATGAGCCACTGCCAGGACGAGGATCTGGTCGGCCACGGCCAGATCAACGAGGGCAAGGTCTCGACCCGTCTGGCCCTCGAGGGTTGGCCGGCCGCCGGCGAGGAGCTTCAGATTGCCCGCGACATCGAGATTGCCAAGCTGACCGGTGCCAAGCTGCACATCCAGCACATCTCCACCGCTCATGGCCTGGAGCTCGTGCGTGCCGGTAAGGCTGCCGGTGTCCAGGTGACCTGCGAGGCCACCCCGCACCACATGTTCCTGACCGAGAACGACCTGGACGAGACCTACAACACCTCGCTCAAGGTCAATCCGCCGCTGCGCACTGACGAGGATGCCGAGGCCATCCGTCAGGGTGTCATCGACGGTACCGTCGACGCTATCGTTACCGACCACGCTCCCCACACCCCGTGGGAGAAGGCCCGCGAGTTCGAGCTCGCGCCCTTTGGAATGATTGGCCTCGAGACTTCGCTGTCGCTCGTGCTCACTGAGCTGGTCAACACGGGCAAGATGAGCGTGAGCCGCATGGTCGAGCTCATGGCCATCAAGCCGCGTGAGATTCTGGGCCTCGATCAGGTTCAGGTCAAGGCGGGCTCTGTCGCCGACCTGACCGTGTTCGACCCCTCCGCAACCTGGACGGTTGGCGAGGACGGTTACGAGTCGCGCGCCGAGAACTCCGGTTTTGCCGGCCGCACGCTCACCGGTCGTGCCACCGATGTATTTGTCGGCGGTAAACAGACGCTTGCCGACGGCTGCATCTGCTAGCATAGCCTTATCGCTTTTGTGCGCGGCGCCCTTGCGGTGCCGCGCTTTCTGTTCGTTTAGACCATGCAACCGCATGGGGGATTGGAGCGTCTATGCCCACACCTTCCACTGCACGCATGCACGACTTCGAGGTCGTCTCGAACCGGGAGATCGCCGACGGTATCTTCTCGCTCGTTATCTCGGCCCCCAAGCTTGCAAGTGCGCTCAAGCCCGGTCAGTTTGTGAACATCGCCGTCCCCGGTGATGCGTCTTCTCTGCTTCGTGTGCCCTTGAGTTTCTACCGCGCCGACGCCGAGGCCGGCACCGTCGAGCTGTGGTACGCCGTCGTGGGCGACGATACCCGCCGTCTGTCGCAGATGGGCCCTGGCTCCACCTCTAACCTGTTGGGCCCCGGTGGCCGTGGCTGGATGGTACCCGAGGGCACCAGGAAGGCACTGCTCGTCGCCGGTGGCATCGGCGTTCCGCCTGTGCTGTGTCTTGCCGGCATGCTTGCCGAGCAGGGTGTTGATGTGGACGTGTGCCTGGGCTTTGGCACCGCTTCCAAGGCCGTGGGTGTCGATGAGTTCCGTGCGCTGGGCGCCACGGTTAACGTGTGCACCGACGACGGTTCGCTCGGCACGCACGGTTTTTGCACCGATCCGGCAGCCGAGCTGCTTGGAGAGGGCGGCTACGACTACGTCGCCAGCTGCGGCCCCGCCGTCATGATGAAGAAGGTCGCCGCCGCTGCCGCCGAGGCCGGTGTGTACTGCGAGGTGTCGCTCGAGCGCATGATGAGCTGTGGCTTTGGCGCCTGCAACACCTGCAATGTCGAGACGGTCGACGGTATGAAGGGTGCTTGTATGTGCGGCCCCGTGTTCGATGCTTCCAAGGTGGTGGTCTTCTAGTGGGTACCGTGAACATGGCCGTCGATTTCGGCGGCGTCAAGATGCAGAACCCCATTAACACCGCAGCCGGTACCTTTGGCTACGGTTGGCAGTTCCAGAACTTCTTCGATGTTTCCCAGCTGGGCGCCATCACCACCAAGGGTTGCGCTGCCGAGCCCTGGCCCGGCAATCCCGCGCCCCGCATGGCCGAGATTCCCGGCGGTATGATCAACTCCGTGGGCCTTCAGAACCCCGGCGTGGCCGCCTTTGCCCGCGAGTCCGGTCCGTGGCTCGAACAGCTGTCCAAGGACGGCTGCCAGGTCATCTGTCAGGTTGCCGGTCACTCCGTTGACGAGTTTGTCCGCGCACTCGAGATGTATGTCGAGCTGTGCCCCTGGGCTGCCGGCTACGAGATCAACGTGAGCTGCCCTAATATCGCCGCCGGCGGTGCCGCCATGGGCTCCACGCCCGAGGGCGCCTCTTCCGTTATGGCTGCTTGCCGCAAGGTGACCGATAAGCCGCTGTTCGTGAAGATGGCGCCGGTCAACGTCGCCGAGATCGCCAAGGCCCTCGAGGCTGCCGGCGCCGACGGCCTTTCGGTCATCAACTCCATCCAGGGCATGGCCATCGACGTCCATACCCGCAAGTCCCGCGTGGCCAAGCCCAAGGGCGGCCTTTCGGGCCCGCTGTGCCACCACATCGCCGTGCGCATGGTCTGGGAGGTTGCCCAGGCCGTCGATATCCCCATCAACGGTGTCGGCGGTGTCATGACTGGCGAGGATGCGGCTGAGTTTATCCTGGCCGGCGCCACCTGCGTGTCGGTCGGCATTTGCAATAAAATTAAGCCGACAGACTAAT
>CABMPS010000067.1 GCA_902388545.1 uncultured Collinsella sp. | reverse complement strand
GGGCGCGCGCGTGCTCGATTTGCTCGACGAGCAGCCCCAGTGCGCCGAGGTCTCCGACGGACAGGACGTTGGGTTTGCCGGCGCCGCAGCCGAGCATGTGAGCTTTAGCTATGCGGGCGGCGTGGACGCGGGCGGTGCCGACACCACAGAGCAGGCCGCGAACAACCCCGCCTCGAGTCTCATCCTCGACGACGTGACCTGCACCTTTGCGCCCGGCACCATGACCTGCATCATGGGACGCTCGGGCTCGGGCAAGTCGACGCTGCTTAAGCTGCTCATGCGCTTTTGGGACCCCGCAGCCGGCACCATCACGGTGAGCGGCGTCGATGCCCGCCACATCAACACGGCGAGCCTGCGCAGCCACGAGGCCTATATGACCCAGGACACGCATCTGTTCTGCGGCACCGTACGCGAGAACCTGCTGGTCGCGCACGCCAACGCCACCGATGCCGAGCTGCTCGACGCTTGCCGCTCCGCCTCACTCACCACGCTCATCGACCGTCTGCCGCAGGGACTCGACACGCCCGTTGCCGAGCTGGGCGACTCGCTTTCGGGCGGCGAGCGCCAGCGCATCGGCCTTGCGCGCATCTTCCTCAACGACGCACCCTTCATCTTGCTCGACGAACCCACCAGCGCGCTCGATGCCCTCAACGAGGCGTCCGTGATGCAGGCGATCGACGAGCTCAAGCGTCGCGGCAAGACCATTGTGCTGGTAAGCCACCGTGCCAGCACCTGCGCGTTTGCCGATTTCTCGCTTTCGGTCGAGCACGGGAGGCTGAGCTAATGGCGCGCCAGGTCGACACACCGGAGCTGGCACGCAAACGTGAGCGCGAGGCCCAAATGGTGTCGCAGATGATTGCGCTGTGGTGTCGTGGACATCATGGCAGCGAGCATGCGGTCAAACAGGCTGGCGACGATGAGCCCGTGCGCGTGAAGCTCGGACTCCGAACCATTACGCTCTGCCCCGAATGCGCCGAGCTGCAGAAATACGCCGTCGCGCGCATTGGGCACTGCCCCCACATGGGCACCAAGACATTTTGCTCGGCCTGTCCTTCGCATTGTTACCGGTCTGCCATGCGCGAGAAGATCCGCGAGGTCATGCGCTGGTCGGGACCACGTATGATCCGCTATCGCCCCATCACCGCCGTGTGGCACGCGATGGTAACAGTGCAGGCCAAACGCGTGGCGGCACGAAGCAAGTAGTGGCACGCGCCGCCTGTCCTTTCCCGTCGATTTCGGCCCCCGGTGCGCTCGTCTCATCGGGGGCCGCGCCGTTACAATGGAGCGGATTCACCAAATGCAAAGGAGTCGCCATGCCCGCCTGCCCGCTGGTCGATTGCCACACCCATACTTCGTTTTCGGATGGCCATGCCTCGTTTGAGGACAACGTCCGTGCCGCTGCTGCGGCAGGCTGCCGCGTCATGGTCTCGACTGACCACCTCACCCTGCCCGCCAGCATGGACGCCAACTGCGAAGTGCAAGTTGTCGAGGGCGACCTGACGGCGCATCGCCTGGCATTTGAGGACGCCCGCAAGCTCGCCGCGCAAATCGCGCCGGAGCTCGCCTTTATCTACGGTTTTGAATGCGATTGGTACGAGGGTTGCGAGCCCTTGGTGGAGCGCTGGTCCGCTGGTGCCGTAGTGCGCTTGGGCAGTGTGCACTGGATTGGCGATCCGGGCGATATCATGGCCGGCGCTGCGGGCACGGCAGGGACAGAGGACGTCGCGCGCCCCGATACGCCCGACTCACGCTGCGGCTGGATCGACGACGATACCAACCTGCATGTTTGGGAAAACCTGGGCGTGCGCGGCGTATGGGGGCGCTACGTCGACGACTGGTGCCGCGCCTGCGAAAGCTCACTCAACTTTGACGTGATGGCCCACCCCGACCTGGTCATGCGCTTTTCGAAGGAAGGCTTTGCACCCGACTTTGACCCCGCTCCGTTTTGGGGGCAGATGGCCGAGTGCGCCCACGATACGGGTCGCCGCGTTGAGGTCTCGACCGCCGCACCGCGCAAGGGGCTCGACGATTACTACCCCGCGACCGGGCTGTTGCGCCGCTTCGCCCATGCCGAGGTGCCCATCACCTTTGGCTCGGACGCGCACCGCGCCTGCGACATCTGCTGGAATATCCGCGAGGCCCAGACCCACGCCTACGACTGCGGCTACCGAACCTTCGATATCCCCCACCCCACCGGCGAATGGGAATCCACGCCCCTCGCCTAAGACTAGCCGTTAGGGACGTTCTTAAACGACTAGTGGCGGCGGGCGTTGAGCTCGCCGGCCAGTTCGTCGAGGGTGATGCCGTAGCGCTCGAGCGTCACGAGCAAGTGGTAGATCAGGTCGCCGGCCTCGTAGCGGATGTGATCGTGATCGTTATCCTTGCAGGCCATGATCACCTCGCTCGCCTCCTCGGCAAGCTTCTTGAGCAGCTCGTCCTCGACATCGGTCAGCAGGCGGGCGGTATAGCTCTCCTCCGGCGACGCGTCGCGACGACCGTGAATCACCTCGGCCAGCCCCGTCAGCGTCTCGCCAATATTTCCATCCTGAACATTCGCGGTGCGCACACCCATGGTTCAATCCTTTCTGGTTGGCCAAGCGCCTAGTCGAGCGCCCGCCCTACGCGAGTTTCTTAAAGAAGCAGGTACGGTTGCCGGTATGGCAGGCCGGACCCGGCGAGTCGACCTTGACCAGCAGCGTATCGCTATCGCAGTCGGCCCAGAGCTCCTTGACCTCCTGCATATTGCCGCTCGTCGCACCCTTGTTCCAGAGCTCCTGGCGGCTGCGGCTCCAAAACCACGTGGTACCGGTCTTGAGCGTCAGCCCCACCGATTCCTCGTTCATCCAAGCAATCATAAGCACCTCGCCGGTGTCATACTGCTGGACCACACAAGGAATCAGCCCACTGGCGTCGTATTTGAGCTTTGAAGGATCGGCTATCTCTTCCATTTCTCTCCCCAATTAAAGCCCCACAGGTCGGCGAGGGTTGTCCAGGTGCCCGAGATTCCGAGCGACAAGCCCGACGACGCGTACTTAAGTACGCGAGGAGGGTTGGAGCCGGAAGGTCGGGTGCCTGGACAAGCCGCAGCGCTAGAAGTCCAACCTGACAGGGATGCCTTGAGAGGCCATATACTCTTTGACTTCGCGAATGCTGAAGGTTCCAAAGTGAAAGACGCTCGCCGCCAGCACAGCATCGGCCTCGCCCTCGATCACACCCTCGGCAAAATGCTCGAGCGTGCCCACGCCGCCGCTCGCGATGACGGGGATTGGTACCGCGCGCGCCACGGCGCGGGTGAGCGCCAAATCGAAGCCGGCCTTGGTGCCGTCGCGATCCATGCTGGTCAGTAGGATTTCGCCGGCGCCACGACGAACCGCCTCCTCGGCCCACGCCACCGCGTCGATACCCGTAGCGTTGCGGCCGCCCGCCGTAAAGACCTCCCACTTATCGGCGCCCGGCTCCCCGGGCAGCCCCACGCGCTTGGCATCAATCGCCACGACCACGGCCTGGCTGCCAAACGCCGCGGCAGCCTGGCTAATCAGCGACGGGTCGCGTACGGCCGCCGAGTTGAGCGACACCTTGTCGGCACCGGCTGCAACCATGGTGCGCATGCCCGGCAGGTCGCGAAAGCCGCCGCCAACGGTATAGGGAATGGCGAGCTCCTCGGCCGCGTGCGCCGCCATCTCGATGGTCGTCGCGCGGTTGTCGCTTGTGGCGGTAATGTCTAAAAACACGACCTCGTCCGCGCCCTCGCGGTCGTAGGCGCGGGCCAGCTCCACCGGGTCGCCCGCATCGCGCAGGCTCACAAAGTTGACGCCCTTGACCACGCGGCCGTCCTTAACATCCAGACAGGGAATTACGCGTTTGGTAAGCATGGGCTACTCCTCCCCTCGGGCGGCGGCCAGCGCCTGTGCCAGCGTAAAGTTGCCCTCGTAGAGCGCGCGACCGGTGATGGCGCCCTCAATAGCGCCCTCGCCCACCGCGGCGAGCGCACGGATATCGTCGAGCGTCGAGATGCCGCCCGACGCCACAACGGGAAAGCCCGCGACCTCGGCCACGTGGCGATATGCTGCCACGTCGATGCCCGTCTGCATACCGTCGCACGCGATATCGGTATACACCAGATGCTTAAAGCCCAGCTCGGAAAGCTGCGCCACGGCATCGTCGAGCGCCACGCCCGCGCCGTCGCGCCAGCCATTCACCTTAACCTGGCCGTCGCGCGCGGCAATATCGGCGACCAGCAGCTCGCCAAAGCCTTGGGCCGCCACCTCGGCAAAGCCCGGCTCGGTCACCAGCACGGTGCCCAGCGCAATACGACGAGCACCATAGCCGGCCAGCTCGTCGATGCGTGCGAGCGAGCGAACGCCGCCGCCCACGTCCACGAACAGACCGTCGACGCCGCAGATGGCCTTAATCGCCGCCGAGTTGGCAGCGCACGTGTCCTCGTCCTCGCCAAAGGCAGCGGACAGGTCGACGACATGCACCCAGCTCGCACCCTGCTCGGCAAACGAGCGGGCGACGGCCACGGGGTCGTCGGAATATACCTTGCAGCGGCTGCGGTCGCCGCGCTCCAGGCGCACAACCTTGCCGCCGATCAGATCGATTGCGGGAAACAGGATCATCGGCCGGCCTCCTCGACGATGTTGACGAAGTTCTTAAGGATGCGCTGACCCAGCGCGGAGGATTTCTCGGGATGGAACTGGCAGCCCCACACGTTGCCATGGCGCACGATGCACGGGAAGCTCCGCGTATAGTGCGTGCGCGCCAGCACATCGGCGGCATCGGCGTCGTCGGCCACCGCGTAGCTGTGGGTGAAGTACATGTTGGCGCCCTCGGCAAAACCGGCGAGCAGCGGGTCGGCCGCACCGGTGGGCGTCATGTGCACCTGGTCCCAGCCCACGTGCGGCACCTTCAGGCGGCTCGACTCCAGGCGCGTGCACGAGCCGCGCATGATGCCCAGGCCATCGACCCAGGGGCCGTCAGCCTGCTCGGGGGCGTTACCGTCGGCGACCACGCCCTCGTCCGCAGGCACGCCCTCGTTGCCGCGCTCAAAAAACAGCTGAAGGCCCAGGCAGATGCCGAGCAGCGGAGTTCCGGCGGCAACGGCATCGAGCACCGCGTCCACCTCGCCGCTCTGACGCATAAAGGCGATCGCGTCATAGAACGCGCCCACGCCCGGGATGACCAGGCCGTCCGCGTTGCGGATCTGCTCCGGATCGTCCGACGTGCAGGCGGCGGCACCGGCGCGCGCAAGCCCGCGCACGACGCTCGACAAGTTACCCTTGTGGTAGTCGACCACCACGATCTTCGGTTCGCCCACGCGACCCCTCCACTTCTCATCATCCAAAACCACCACAAAGAGGACAGGCATCTTCGTGGTGGTTTTACCCTTGTGACGGTTACAGCGAGCCCTTGGTGCTGGGGATACCCTGCACGCGGGGATCGAGTTCGCAGGCGCGGCGCATCGTGCGGCCCACGGCCTTAAAGGCGGCCTCGATAATGTGGTGCGAATTGCCGCCCGCCAGCTCGCGCACGTGCAGCGTGAGCTTGGCATCGCGCGCAAAGGCATAGAAGAACTCGACGGCCAGCTCGGTATCAAAGCTGCCCACGCGCTCAGTCGGCACGGGCAGCTCGCAATAGGCCTGCCCGCGACCCGAGATATCCACGGCGGCCATCACGAGTGTCTCGTCCATGGCGATCGCCGCGTCGGCAAAGCGCGTAATACCCGCCTTGTCGCCCAGCGCCTGGCAAAACGCCTCGCCCAGCACAATGCCCGTGTCCTCAACGGTGTGGTGCGCGTCGACCTCGACGTCGCCCACCGCATGCACCGTCAGATCGAACAGGCCATGGCGGCCAAAGGCGTTGAGCATGTGGTCGAAAAACGGTACGCCGGTCGAGATATCGCACACACCAGATCCGTCCAGGTCGAGCTTTACGACAATGTCGGTCTCGCCCGTCTTGCGGGTTACCTCGGCATAGCGGTCCATCTACATCTCCTCCTTCACCAGCGCGGCAAACGCAGCCAGCGCCTCGTCGTTTTCCTGCGGGGTACCCACGGTAATGCGCAGACAGTCCGCGAGCCCCGGCGCGTAGCTAAAGTCGCGCACCAAAATTGAATACTCGTCGCGCAGACGCTCGCGCACGCGCGTGGCATGCGGCGTGCGCACGAGCACAAAATTCGCTGCACTCGGCCATGTCTCCACGGGCAGGCCCTCGGCAGCCATTGCGCACAGGGCGCACAGCTCGCGTTCGCGCTCGGATGCAACCTGTGCCACCACGGGCGCGTACGCATCGCGGGCACGCACGCAGGCAAGCGCGGCGGCCTGGCTCAGCACATTGACCGAATAGATCTGGCGAATCGCCGCGAACACATCGATGACCTCGGGCGCCGCGATCACATAGCCCAGACGCGTGCCGGCGGCGCCGAACGCCTTGGACAGCGTGTGCAGAATCACCAGGTTGGGATGCTCGGCGATAAGGCCTTGCGCCGTGGTTGCCGCGCCAAACGAATCGTCGGCAAACTCAACATAGGCCTCGTCGACCATCACCATGCCGGGGCATGCATCGCACAGGGCCGCGACAAAGTCGAGCGGCGCCACGTCGCCCGTAGGATTGTTGGGCGAGGTCACGATGGCCAGGCTGCACTCAGGCGCCGCTGCAAGCACCGCCGCTTGGTCGAGTTCAAAGGTCGCCGGGTCGCGCCACACGTCGCGCACCTCGGTCTGACAGAGCGATGCAAAGAACGCATACTCGCTAAAGCACGGCGGGCAGTTGAGCAGGGTCCGCCCCGCGCCGCCAAACGCCAACAGGTAGTTATAGAGCAGCTCGTCGCCGCCGTTTCCCACGCAAATATTCTCACGCGCCACGCCATGCCAAGCAGCAAGCTCATCGCGCAGGTCGTTGGACATGGGATCGGGATAGCGGTTGAGCGGTGTGGCAGCCAAGGCCACATCGATTGCCTCGCGCACGCCGACCGGCACGGGATAGGTGTTCTCGTTGGCCGAAAGATTGATGCGCGTAGGCGTAAAGTTGGGATCATAGGGCTCAATGCCGGCCAGGTAGGGCTGGACGAGTTCCTTCATGCGCAGCGTAAGTTCGGCCATGTTAGGCCTCCTCGCCGGTCGCGCCAGCGCCATCCGAGCCTGCAGCCGCCAGGTCCACACCCTCGGCGACCGTCGCCACAGCGTCGCCCGGCCAGGCGACCTTGGTCAGGTCGGCCGCAGCCAGCGACTCGGCACTCACGGCATCCTCGCCCTGCTCCAGCACGCGGCGACGCAGTGCGGCAGAGAGCGCGTGCGCCCACAGGCCCTCGGCCTCGGCCAGGCGCTGCGTAGCGGGAGCGTCGGAGAGCAGACCCTCGGGTGTATAGCAAATGACACTCGAGCGCTTAACGAACTCTTCGACCGAAAGCGGGTTGGAGAACATGGCCGTGCCGCCGGTCGGCAACGTGTGGTTGGGGCCGGCAACATAATCGCCGAGCGGCTCGGAGCTCCAAGCGCCCACAAAGATGGCGCCGGCGTTGCGAATGCCGCCGAGCAGGCCCATCGCATCCTTGCAGTGCAGCTCAAGGTGCTCGGGCGCCACGGTGTTCACGGCCTCGACGGCGGCAGCCATGTCGGCGGCTACCACGATGGCGCCTTCGTTATCGAGCGAGGCGCGTGTGATCTCGGCGCGCGGGGACTGCGCCACCAGAATGTCGACACCCGCCTCGACCTCGCGCGCAAACTGCTCGTCGCAGGTCACCAGATAGCAGGCCGCCAGCGGATCGTGCTCGGCCTGGGCCATCAGGTCGGCCGCGACTACCATGGGCTTGGCCGTGGTATCGGCCAACACGCAAACCTCGGAGGGACCGGCGACCATATCGATACCCACATCACCCGAGACAATCTGCTTGGCAGCGGCGACAAAGGCGTTACCCGGGCCGGTAATCTTGTTGACACGCGGAATGGTCTCAGTACCGTACGCCAGCGCGGCCACGGCCTGGGCGCCGCCCACCATATAGATCTCGTCCACGCCGCCGAGCTTGGCGGCCGCGAGCGTATACGGGCTAATCAGTCCATCCTTTTGCGGCGGGGTTACCATGACCACGCGTTTGACGCCGGCCACCTTGGCGGGAATGGCGTTCATGAGCACGGTGGAGGGGTACTGCGCGCGACCGCCCGGCACGTAGATACCGGCCGCAGCAAGCGGGGTCACCTTAACGCCGAGCATCGTGCCGTCCGGGCGCGTGGTAAACCAGCTCTGCTCGACCTCGCGCTGGTGGAACTCGCGAATCTGGCGTGCAGCCTTTTCGAGCGCCGCGACAAAAGCGGGATCGAGGCCTTCGAGCGCGGCATCGATCTGCTCTTGCGGAAGACGGAAGCTCTGCAGCTCAACACCGTCAAAACGCTGGCAGTAATCGCGCACCGCGGCATCGCCGTTGGCACGCACGTTGGCCACGATATCGCGGGCGGCGTCGACGATGTTTTGCGGCAGCACGCCCTTGCGGTTGAGCTGGTTGGTAACGAGGCGCTCACCGGGAGCAAGCTTGATGGTCTTCATTTCGGTATCCCCTATCGGTCGAGGTTGTGTTCGAAAAACGAGAGGCCGGACGGCGGCACCAGTCGGCCCGCAGCCCGGACGTTGGGGCGCCCGTGCGTGCTCGCGCTATTGTGCCGAGCCCGCAACGGGCTCAAAATGCTTGTCCTTCACGGCTGCCGCCAAGCGATCTGCCAGATTGCGTACGCGCGGATCCAGACGTGCGGCACCCGGATTGACAAAGAAGCGGGCCGTGCAGTCCATGATGCGACCAGTAATAACGAGGTCGTTATCGCGCAGCGTGGCGCCCGTGGCGGTAATATCCACGATGCGATCGGTCATGCCGACGATGGGGCCCAGCTCGATGTTGCCGTGCAGCGAAACAATATCGGCGTTCACGCCGCGCTCGGCATACCAGGCGCTCGCGATGCGCGGATACTTGGTGGCCACGCGAAGCGACCCGCGGCGGGCATAGTTGCGCTCGGCCTGGCCGGCGCGCCATGCGGGCTCCGCCTCGATAAACGTGCACAGGCCGTAGCCCAGATCGACCAGCTGTAGCAGGTTGAGGTCGGCCTCGATAAGCGAGTCCCAACCGCAGATGCCGCAGTCGGCACCGCCGCAGCCCACAAAGGCGGGCGCGTCGCTGGGTCGCACGATGACAAACTCGATATCTCCGACCGCGCCCTCGCCGGCGCGCGTGTCGCGGCCGCGCACGATCAGGTGACGGCCGGGATCGCGCAGCTCCGAGACATCCAAGCCCGCGGCCTCGAGCACGTCGAGGGTGTCGGCCTTGAGCGAGCCCTTGGGCACGGCGATACGCAGCGGACCCTCGGCGCCACGGCCCACGGCGTGATCACCGTC
>CABMPS010000066.1 GCA_902388545.1 uncultured Collinsella sp. | reverse complement strand
CCGAGGCCTCGCGCTGGATCTCGCTCGCGGGCGCCGCGGCGGCGCTTGAACCCGCTGCCTCCAACGGTGATGTCGCAAGGGCCGCCGAGCACGCGGCCGCAAAGCGCGCGGAGGTCCAGATCGAGCAGGTCAAGGTCGACTCGACTGCCGCCGCCACGCTCGAGTCGTACTTCAACTTTGGCGCGTACGCGATCATCTCGTCGGTCATCGTGTCGGTGGGGCTGGTGTTCTCGGGCATGCATAAAGTATGGTATGCCATCCACAAATGAGGAGAAAGAAGTTAAACAATGGCCCGAGCGCGTGCGCCGCATGGATGCCGGCCCGGTCTCCGAGCGCCAGCGTTCGCTTGCCGTGTTCGCGGCCGCCGCCGTGCTCACCGTTTGCATCTGGCTTGTGTCGAGCATGATGGGCGTCGTGGGCTTTGCCGGCGCGGTTGCCGAGGTCGGCGTGGGCCGCGTGTGCCTGGCGCTGGCGGCAACGTTTGCCCTGGCGTGCACGCCGCTGGCCGTTGGCTTTACGCTGTCGAGCCTGGGCGCGCGCGAGGAGCTGCTCAACGGTGTGGGCAACTTACTCGGCATGCTCATGACGTTTTTGGGTGGCGCCTGGATGCCGCTGTCGCTCATGGGCTCGGCCGTGCAGACCGTGGCGCATTTTGTGCCGACGTTTTGGGTGAACGACGCGATCGGCAAGGCGCTCGCCGCGGACCTGACGTCCACCGTGCTGGGCGACATCGCCTGCGACCTGGGCGTTACGGTGCTCTTTGCCGCGGCCATCACCGCCGTAGGCATGGCCCTCACCCGCGCCAAATCCCATGCCTAGCTACCTGGTCATCGGGGACGTTCTTAAACGACTGGTCGCTGGGGACAGTCTTTGCCGATCTGCCGGCTCGCCGGCCGGGCTGGCAAGGGCTGTCCCTGGCGGCACTCATTGGGGACAGACTTAAATGAGTGGTTTCAGTCATTTAAGTCTGTCCCCAATGAGTAGGTTGGAAAATAGTTCGCGCACGTCGCTTAAAAATAGTTCGCCCGGGTTTACTATTAACCTAGAAAAGTAGCAGATGGCTAACAACGGGGGATAAGATGGCGACAAAGCGAGCCTATGTCCAGGTCAGCGGGCTTAAGAAACACTACGGCGACGGTGATGCGCGCCTGACGGTGCTCGACGGTATCGATACGTCCATCAACCGCGGCGAGATCTGCGTCATGCTGGGGCCCTCGGGCTCGGGCAAATCGACGTTTCTCAACCTGATCGGTGGCCTGGAAGATGCCGACGGCGGCTCTATCATGGTAGACGGCTGCGACCTCACGGTGCTCAAGCCGGCTGATTTGGGCGAGTACCGACGCCGCGAGCTGGGTTTTGTCTTTCAGTTCTACAACCTGGTGCCCGACCTTACCATCAAGGAAAACATCGAGGTCACGGCGCACCTGTCCAAAAACCCGCTCAATGTCGACGACCTGCTGCGTTCGCTGGGCCTTTACGAGCATCGCAACAAGTTCCCGCGCCAGGTCTCGGGCGGCCAGCAGCAGCGCTGTGCCATCGGCCGTGCGCTCGTCAAAAACCCGGGTCTGCTGCTGTGCGACGAGCCCACCGGCGCGCTCGACTATAAGACGTCCAAGGAAATCTTGCAGCTCATGGAGGATGTCAATCACGAGTACGGCTGCACCATCATCATTGTCACCCACAATGCCGCCATCGCGCGCATGGCCAATCGCGTGCTGCGCCTGCGCGACGGGCGCATCGTCGAGGATGAGCTCAACGAGTCGCCCGTTGCGGCCGCCGAGCTCGATTGGTAGGCGGCGCCATGACACCTCTCGCAAAACGTCTCCCGCGCGAGCTGCGCCGCAATATCGGCAAGTACCTGGGCATCTTTTTGCTTATGTGCGGAAGCATCGCTCTCACCTCGGGCTTTTTGCTCGCAGCGCATTCCATCGGCTGCCTTATCGATGACATGCGCGATGCGTACACGATTGAGGACGGCCGCGTGACCACCTCCTTCGAGGCCACCAAAGATCAGCTCAAGGCGGCCGAGGATGCAGCCGGCGACGTCGGCGGCGTTACGCTCTACAAGAATTTCTCCATCGACGCCATCATCAAAAAGACCGCCGGCGACGACGGCACCAAGCGCACCCTGCGCACCTACGCGCATCGCACCAAGGTTGACATTGCGTCCTACTGCGAAGGCAGGCAGCCCAAGACGGACGATGAGGTGGCAATCGACCGTGTCTTCGCCACCAACAACGACCTCGCCGTGGGCGATAAGGTCGAGCTTGAGGGCCGCACCTACACCATCTGCGGCATCATGACCCAGCCCGATAGCCAGGCGCTGTTCCTCGACAATTCGGACTTTACGGTGAACACCATCACGTACGGCGTGGCCGAGGTCACCGACGCCGGCTTTGCCGCGCTTGAGGACGCCGGCGGCGCGCCTGCCTACACCTACTCCTTTACCTTTACCGATCGCGATCTCCCCACCGCGGATCGCATCGATGCGGAGCAGGATATGGTCGAGGCGCTGACCGATGCCGATGCGCGCGTGGACGATCTGATCGATGCCGATTCCAATCAGGGCATTGGCTATGCGCGCGACGACGTGGACGGCGACTCCATGATGTGGATGACGTTGCTCGACATCATCATCGTGATCATGGCGTTTGTCTTTGTGGTGCTCACCGACGCCACCATCGAGGAGGAGAGCGCCATCATCGGCACGCTGCTCGCCAGCGGCTATCGCCGTCGCGAAATCGTGCTGCACTACCTAGCGCTTCCCGCCATCGTAGGCGTGGCCGCGGCGCTACTGGGCACCGCTCTCGGCGTTGCGTTCTTTACCGAGCCCATGCGCGGTCTCTACTACGGCTCGTACAGCCTGCCGCCCTTCCAGGTGTACTGGAGCTGGGAGATCTTTGTGAAGTGCGCCGTGGTTCCCGCCGCCGCGCTCATCCTCATCACGCTGGTGGGCCTGCTTCGCAAGATGGGCAAGACGCCGTTGCAGTTCCTTCGTCACGAGGCGAGCGGCAAATCGGGCACCAAGCGCGGCCTGCAGCTGCCGGAGCGCATGGGCTTTGTCTCGCGCTTCCGCCTGCGCGTCTTCCTGCGCAACCTGGGCAACTTCGCCACGCTCTTCGTGGGCATCGCGTTTGGGTCGCTGCTTTTGCTCTTTGGTCTGGCGATCCTGCCCACGATGACGCACTATGCGGACAACCTCGAGACGAGCCTGGTCGCCGAGCATCAGTACACACTCAAGGCGCCGCTGGAGCTCGAGGGCACTGCCGAGGAGCGCGAGCAGTGGTCGGCGCTCGAGCGCTTGCAGTCGATTGACGGCGCGCTGCTCTCCGCCGCCCAGGATGCCGATGACGAGCTTGACGACGCGGCCGATGCGGCGCAGACGGCAGCCGATGCCGCGACCGCATCTCCGTCTGCCGAGAGCCTGACCGCAGCGCAGGATGCGCTTGCCAAGGTCCAGGACAAGAAGGATGCGCTCTACGCGCGCCTTGACGATCTTGCCGATGCCCTCGGCTGCAACCGCGATGAGGCCATCGATCTGATCGACAAGGCCTCTAAGATCGACACTGACAACGACGATATCCACCCGGTCAATACGACCGACAACGGCGCGGGCGCAATCGCGCAGGCCGAGAAATATGCCGTTCACCAGCTGCAGTACGACCGTGGCGACGGCAATGGCGAGGAGACGATTTCTGTCTACGGCATCTCGTCCGATTCGCGCTACTGGAAGGGCCTCAACATCGGCGATGGCCGCGTCGTCTTTGGCGGCGGTCTGCTCGATAAGTTTGGCTGGAGCGAGGGCCAGAAGGTCACGCTCAGCGACAAGTACGAGGGTGAGCATTATTCCTTTGAGTACGCGGGCAAGGACTGTGCCTGGGGCTCCAAGTCGGACATGAACATCTATATGAGTATCGACGACTTTAACGAGCTGTTCGACAACGACGCCGCCTACTTTAACGGCTATGTGAGCGACGAGAAGCTCGACCTCGACGCGCGCTACTTTGCCGGCGACACCACGCCCGACGACATGCGCGCCGTGGGTGACCAGTTCATCGGCATGATGAGCAAAATGATCGGCATGATGGTCGGGCTCGCGGTGTTTATCTTCCTGCTGTTTATGTACCTGCTGACCAAAGCGGTGATCGACCACAGCGCCCGTTCGATCAGCTACATGAAAGTCTTTGGCTATCGCGATAGTGAGATCTCGCATCTGTACATCCGCTCGATCACGCTGTGCGTGGCGGCGTCGCTCGTGCTGAGCCTGCCGGTCATTATTGGCTCGCTCACGGCCATCTTCCGCTCGATGCTGCTCGCCTACAACGGCAATATCGAGATCTACGTGCCCGCTTGGTCCATGGCTGCATGCGTCG
The DNA here is from genome assembly GCA_902388545.1 of uncultured Collinsella sp. Classification (GTDB taxonomy): domain Bacteria; phylum Actinomycetota; class Coriobacteriia; order Coriobacteriales; family Coriobacteriaceae; genus Collinsella. The sequence goes on along the minus strand of CABMPS010000066.1, from coordinate 5,136 downwards.
GCATTGGCTTTGCGACCTACCTGGTCGTGGCGCTGCTGCACACGCGCTCTATCAAGCGCGTCAGCCTAGCCGAGGCCCTCAAGGTGCAAGAGTAGTCATCGGGGACGTTCTTAAATGACTGGTCATCGGGGACAGTCTTTGACGATTCGCCGGCTCGCTGGCCGGGCTGGCAAGGACTGTCCCTGGCGGTACTCATTTAAGTCTGTCCCCAATGAGTGCCTAACGACTCGGTGTTGCGCTTGACTTCGACCCTACTTCAACGGGTACCATCCTCTTATGTCTGTAACGCCATATAGACCGAGGGGATAGATATATGACCGCAACTGCACCCGCAGCACCCGCTAAGGTGTACTTCACCAACCTGCGCACGCATGCTCGCGAGAGCCAGCTCGACAAACTCAAGCGCCTCATTCGCCGCGCCGGTATTGAGCAGATCGACTTTGAGAACAAGTTCGTCGCCATTAAGATTCACTTTGGCGAGCTGGGCAACCTGAGCTTTTTGCGCCCCAACTACGCCCGCGCCGTCGCGGATGTCGTGAAGGAGCTGGGCGGCAAGCCCTTCCTCACCGACTGCAACACGCTCTATGTGGGTAGCCGCAAAAATGCGCTCGAGCACATCGACACCGCCTACCAGAACGGCTTTACCCCGTACGCCACGGGCTGCCAGATCATCATCGCCGACGGCCTCAAGGGCACCGACGAGGCGCTCGTCCCGGTCGAGAGCGGCGAGTACGTGCGCGAGGCAAAGATCGGCCAGGCACTCATGGATGCCGACATCGTGATTAGCCTCACCCACTTTAAGGGCCATGAGCAGGCCGGCTTTGGCGGTGCCATGAAGAACCTGGGTATGGGCGGCGGTAGCCGTGCCGGCAAGATGGAGCAGCACGCCGCTGGCAAGCCGAGCGTCGATACCACCAACTGCGTTGGCTGCCGTGCCTGCGAGAAGATATGCGCGCACAGCGCCATCACGTTTGACGGTACGCGTGAGCGCGAGCTTGCCAACGGCAGCACTCGCACGGTTCACGTGGCTGCCATCGACCACGATCGCTGCGTGGGCTGCGGACGCTGCATTGCGGCGTGCAACCAGGACTGCATCAAGCCCGACTATGATGCCGCGGCCGACGTACTCAACTACAAGATCGCCGAGTACACCAAAGCCGTCGTTGACGGCCGCCCGAGCTTCCACATCTCGCTTGCCATGGATATCAGCCCCAACTGCGACTGCCATCCCGAAAACGACACGCCTATCGTCAACGATATCGGCATGTTCGCGAGCTTCGATCCGGTCGCCATCGACCAGGCCTGCGCCGATGCCGTTATGGCATCCGAGCCGCTGCCCAACACCGAGCTCACCGACAGTGCGGCCAAGATGGAGCATAATCACGAGCATCTGGAGGGCGAGCAGGCCAAGGACCCCTTCTGCATCACGCATCCCGACACCGACTGGCGCTCCTGCATCGCGCATGCCGAAAAGATCGGCCTGGGCACGAGCAAGTACGAGCTCATCGAGGTCAAATAGCACCTAACTATTGGACAAAACAAGCGCCTCTGTGGCGTAAGTCGAGCAAAAGCCGCCCGCGAGCACAGCGCTCGCGGGCGGATTTCCGGAAGTATGCGGCAAATTTCGAGACCGCCGAGCACACGACGTTTTTTGGCAACAAAACCCCTGATAAATTGTTGATAAAACTGCGGTCTGGTCGGCAGTTCCAGATTTTGCCGCATACTTCCGAAAATAGGGGGTCAGATAAAGCCCCGGACGTTGCTTTTTGCCTAAAAATTCTTTCCGAGGAAGTCGTCGACCGTATTCCAGTAGAGCTCGGGGTCGACTTGCGCGCTCTTGGCGTGGGTGGCGCCGTGGATAGTGAGCTTCTGTTTAACCTTGTTGGCGCACGCCTCGTAGTTTTGGTCGAGCATGCTGTACGGTACAAAGGTGTCTTGGTCACCGTGGATAAAAAGCATGGGAACTGTTGCACGTTTGAGTTGATCCACGCTGCTTGCCTTATGGAAGTCGTAGCCCGCGCGCACGTTGCACACCAAGTTTGCTACATCGAGCAAGGGAAAGCTGGGCAGGCCGAACACGTCCTTGAGCTGCAGAGAAAACTCGTCCCAGACGCTCGTGTAGCCGCAGTCCTCGATAATGCATTTCACATTTGCGGGCAGAGATTCCCCCGCGACGTTCATAGCGGTTGCCGCACCCATCGACTCACCAAAGACCAGGATGCGCGCCTCGGGGTCGGCCTGAACGATTCGCCCGATCCATGCGACGACGTCGAGCCGCTCGGGCCAGCCCATGCCGATATAGTCGCCGCCGGAGCGCTCGTGGGCGCGGGCGGCGGGTGCGAGCACGTTCATGCCGCGGTCGTGGAAGCGCTTGACGTATCGGGCCATGCCGACGGGCTCGTTGGTATATCCATGCAGGCAGACGGCGTAATCGTGGGTGTTCTCCGAGGCGGCGAAATACCAAGCGGCGAGCTCGGTTCCGTCATCTGCGGTGAGGCTGCTGCTCTTGCGGTTTTCCTTAAACCATGCCCGCGCCTCGGTGTCCTCGGCATCCGGCTGCTCATCTTTTTTGTTGTCTTTGCTGTCCTGCATCATCTTCATGGTGTAGGGCGCTTGGGGATTCAGGGCAAAGTCGAACAAGAAGTTGCCGGCAAACCCCAACAGCGCGACAACGAGCACCAGCGCAACGACGCCGGCTATCTTGAGCTTTCGATGGGAACGTGCGTTTTGAGACATAAGAAGCTTTCCTATAAGATGTTAATACATCAACATTTAATGCAAGCGCATTATGGACGTTCACCGTTGATGCGTCAACAGGCAAAGAATGGGTAAACAAAGGGTCACGTATGGTGCAAATTTCGCACGTACCAAGACGCTTTGATATAGTGTTGAGAACTCTTTTATGTTGGAGGATGTAACCGGCATGTCCGATTCGAGCGACAGTTCCAAGCCGCGACCTAAGACCGCGGCCGTTCCACAGTACACGGTGGGCGAGGAGATCATGAACTCCGTCACCCATGGTGTCGGCTGCCTGCTGGGCATCGCAGGCTTGGTGCTCCTGATCGTATTCGCCGCCCTGCGCGGCGGCGGCCCGGCCCACATGGCCGCGGCGATTGTCTACGGCGTCAGCATCATCCTCGAGTACCTAGCCTCCACGCTCTACCACGCGATTCAGCCCGCGCGCGCCAAGCGTGTGTTTCGCATCATCGACCACAGCTGCATCTACCTGCTCATAGCCGGCAGCTATACGCCGTTCTGCCTCATCACGCTCGCAAACGACGGCGGTGCTGTGCTGTTCTTTGCCGTATGGGCCATCGCCATTATCGGCATCGCGCTGGAGTGCTTTATGCGCGAGCGTCAACCGCACTGGGTAAGCGGCCTGGTCTATCTGCTGATGGGCTGGCTCGTCGTCTTTAAGCTGCCCGAGCTCGTGTCGCTGCTCAACCCCGTGGCACTTGCCCTGCTCGCCGTCGGCGGCGTGTGCTACACCGTGGGCGTGCCGTTCTATATCGCCAAAAACGTGCGCTACCTGCACAGCGTGTTTCACCTGTGGGTACTCGCCGGCAGTATCTTCCAGTTCATGGCGGTGATCCTCTTCGTAATCTAGCGACCGCGCCCATGCCCTCGCTCCCACGGGCGACCGGCGCAATTGCCCTATCCGTCACCTACGCTTACTACCCAACGTCCCGAATCTTGGAGGTTCGAGAAACTCCCGATGGACATAACCATCTCCCTTATCACCACCCTCGTTTTGACCCTCATCAACGGCTACTTCTCTATGTCCGAGATGGCGCTCACCACGGCCAAGCGCGCCGTGCTGGAGCACGAGGCCGAGGAAGGCGACAAGCGCGCCGAGCGTGCCATTAAGCTGGCTGCCGACTCCGACCAGCTGCTCGCCACCATCCAGGTTGCCATTACGCTCGTGGGCTTCGCCTCGTCCGCCGTCGCCTCGACGAGTCTGTCCGACCCGCTCGCCACGTGGCTCATGAGCTTTGGCATCGCGCCGCTCTCCGCCATCGCGCGCGGCCTGGCGCCGGTCATCATCACCGTCGCGGTCGCCTTCGTGTCCATCGTGATCGGCGAGCTCGTCCCCAAGCGCATCGGCCTGGCCAATGCCGAGGGCGTATCCAAGCAGGTCGTGGGACCGCTCTCCGTGTTCCAAAAGATCGCCCGTCCGCTCGTGTGGCTGACCGGTGCCTGCTCCGACGGCCTAGCCCGCATCCTGCGCATCAAGAGCGCCGATGACCGCCAAAATGTCTCGGAGGAAGAGATCAAGTATATGGTCTCGGAGCAGGACGACCTGCTCGACGAGGAAAAGCGTATGATCCACGAGATCTTCGACCTGGGCGACACCGTTGCCCGCGAGGTCATGGTGCCGCGCGTGGACACCACCATGTGCGAGGACGACGAGACGGTCGCCGACGTGTTGTCCACCATGCGCCAGACCGGCTTCAGCCGCATCCCCGTCTATCACGAGGACCCCGACAACGTCGCGGGCATCGCGCACATCAAGGACCTGATCCAGCCCGCGCTCGACGGTAAGGGCGACCAGCCCATCGCCGGCTTTTTGCGCGACGCCACCTTTGTGCCCGACACCAAGGACATTCTGCCGCTGCTGTCCGAGATGCAGACCTCGCACGACCAGATCGTGGTGGTCGTGGACGAGTACGGCGGCACGGCCGGCATCATCACCATCGAGGACATCGTCGAGGAGATCGTCGGCGAGATCGAGGACGAGTTCGACCCCGACAACAAGTATCTCACGCGCCTTTCGCGCCGCGAGTGGCTCGTTGATGGGCGTTTTTCGTGCGATGACGCGATTGAGCTTGGTTGGCCGCTCGAGGAAAGCGATGATTATGAAACCATCGCCGGCTGGATCTTGGAGCTTTGCGACTCGGTGCCCGACATCGGAGAGGTGTTTGAGGTCGCGGGGTACAAGTTTAAAGTGCAGTCGATGCGTGGCCAGCGCATCTCGCTCATTCGCGTGATCGCTCCGGCCGAAACCGATAAGAAGGATTCCGAGTCTTCGGCAGAGAAGCCGGCGGCGTCGGGTGCGGGCTCTGTGGACCCGCACGATGGCGACGAGTAGGGCAAGGATGCTCTTTGCCATGATCACCGCCGAGACCTGGCCCGGCC
>CABMPS010000065.1 GCA_902388545.1 uncultured Collinsella sp. | reverse complement strand
CGGGCTCGGCCGCCAGAGCTCGGCGGCCTCGCTGAGGGTCCCGGCCCCGAGCAGGGCCCTGCACTTTCTTTCTGCGACGGCAGCGCAGAGGGCCTCGAACCCGTCGGCGTCGAGTGACGAGACCAGGCCCCCGTAGGGGTTTGCGACCATGGCGAATTCCTATCCGCCCAAGCGGCCAGCCAGCCAGGAATGTCGCCAAACATAGGGCCGGGTGGCCGCTTGGGCAAATCTATGTTTGGCGTCCCCATGTTACTCCGAGTGGTGTCAGGCGGGTGCGGGTCCTATGGCAGCATATGGTCACGACGACGTTCTTGAAGGCGTTGGCCATGGCGAATCCCCATCGCCCAGGTGACGGCCACGCGATCGGGAATGCCCGTCTCCAAACGCAGGATTGGGCGACCGCTGGGCCTACTCGTGCATCGGAAGGCCCTTGGTCAGGCGATCAACCGGGTTCTTCTTTCCCCGCAGGGCGACGCCGACCAGGTTCAGGTCAGAGGTGACGTGCTTTGCCACCTCAGCGCGGTTGTCCTCGTCGTTGTACGTGCCGAACAGTTCCTCGGTGTAGACGGCGCATGAGATGTCGCCGCGGGGGCCGGCCTTCTGCACGAGCTCAGAAAGCTGTCCGGCGTTGGCGGAGTGGATGAGGATGGGCTGCTGCGACATGGGCAGGTACTCCACGCCGCTGCCGTCGACATACGGTTGCCCGACGATATCCTGCGTTCCCGCGATGCCGCTCATCAGGAAGGCGCACACGTTGAGCTCCTGCCAAGGAGCCAGTCCCTCGCGCAGGATGACCTTAATCTTCGTGTCGAACGACATTCTCCTTCACCTCACCTCGGGCGCTTGACGTACTTTTCCAGGGCATAGTCGCCGCGGGCGTATCCGCCGTAGTTCTCCAGGAAGACGCGCTGGAATCCGTGGCTCTCGTAGATGTGGATTGCCGCAGAGAGCGAGCTGTTCGTGAGTATGTAGATGCGCCTCGCCCCGTGCCGCTCCGCCCACTCCACGCACGCCTCGAAGACGGCCTTGCCGCAGCCCTTGTGCGGCCGGTCGGGAGCGGATCCGAGCTTGGCGATCTCCCATTCGCCTTCGCCGCGATCGATGGCCATGCAGGTGGCGAGGGCCGCGCCGTCAGCCTCGTCGATCGCGAAGAAGGCCATGCCGCCCTTGGCGATTTCGTCTTCGACATGGTCGAACTCGTCCCGGTCGGCTTGCTCCACGGCGCCGAAGTACTCCTCGATCCACCATACGTTCAGATCGACAAAATCCTGCCTTCGCTCGGGCGTGTACTCAACGATCTTCATGCGGCCGCTCCCTTCCCTCGAGGATTCCCAAGATGACGTCCATGGCATCCGCCACCCGCGCCAGCTCCTCATCGCCTGCGCCTCTGAAGGCTTCGGCAACGACATCGGTGCCGGAATCGGAGAGCTCGGCGACGCGATCTCTACCGGAGTCGGTGAGCGACAGGAGCTGCACGCGAGCATCCGCCCCGGAGGAGGTCCTGGCCACGAGCCCCTGCTCCTCGAAACGGCGGATGGTTCGGCTGAGATAGCCCTTGTCCACGCTCAGCAAGCGGGATATGTCTCGTGCGCTCACGGCTTCTCTCTCGCCGATCTCGATGAGGACGGCGATTTCGAGCGTCGAAGAGCCCGTCCCCAGATAGCTGCGGTCGAGCAGCCTCATGACGGGCACGTAGCGGCGATTGAACATTCGTATCAGGTCTATGGACTCGCACCTCGTTCTCATGTGCCTCCTAATGGTTGCTTAAGTCAACCGATATGATAGCATCACGAACCGTGCTTTTGAAATAGCGGGAGAGTTGAGAGCGAACCGCACGATTCGCTACTCTCGGATAACCAAAAAGATCTAAGCAAACGCCGCTATCGCCAGAGAGGCTGATCAACGCCTCCGCCTGCTCTGCGTATTTAAGGAAACGCAAAGGCCGTGCAGATTTTTTAAGGGCCTTTGCAAGCGCAGTGCTCACGTGGTCGGACAATCCCAACGATTCGAGATCCCCCAATGATGCCGCCAGTTTACCTACCGTATTGAGGCCGGCATCTTTTGCTTTTGTCGCAGTGTTGGTTTTGACGTCTAGCTGGTCGATGGAGTCCGTCGCCCTGATATGACGACCGCGCCCAAGAGTTTCAGTGGCATCTCCGCGCCCACCAGCCAAACCATTGACAAGAACCTCTTCTAAATACGCCCTGTCATCATCGTCGAGGATAAGCGTATCGTTTCCCCGCTCGTTGTTATCGGGTTCAACCTGGGTGTCGTATTCCGGCCAAGGCCAGGGCGGCATCTCAGGCTCAGGCTCCTCTGAATTGTCTGGCCATGGCCAGTCTGGCATTGAGCCTTCGTCGTCCACCGCCGAATCTGTTTCCGCATTATCAGACGCTTCGAGACCAGAACCGGCTATGAACTCTGATTGGAGCTCGTCCTCGTGCGATGGATCGAGCGGCACAACTTGCCCACCGTCATTCGCTGTTGCATCCTCGTGCTCCTCCGGCACAGAAATTGTATCGGCAGCTATGCCAGCATCGTCTTTCTCTACCAGGGCGATGCCTAATGGCGATATCTCAACCTTTCCCTGCATTGCCAAGCTGAGCAAGGCGGCATTGATCTCGCTTTCCGTCCACTGACTCAAGAACGGCGTGAGCGCTTCACCACGTTGCGGAACCCCAGCCAACTGGAGCAGAGCAAGTATTTTTTCCTCAAGGCCCAATTTCGGCTCCTATCATCTGAGGCCCATTGGCGTGCGGGCATTCGGGTTATCGACTCTCCGGTAGCATGTTGCCCGTGCAGCACCAACTTTCTCGATGTAGCCCTCTGCTTGCATCTTCTGCAGAAGGCGCTCTATGGTCCGCTGGCTCATTGCAGGATTGGCCTCTACGATCTCGCGTTTGCTCGCCTTACCAACGAGGGAATCGAAGTATGTGCGCAGGATATCCTCGTTCGTGCCGCTCGACGACAGCATCGCGTAGCGCTCGTCGAGCGTCTTGTAGCATGACACCACCACGCCCAGCATATAGGTCAGGTATGGAAGGTAGTCGTTCTTCCCCTTCTCCCAACCAGGCGAGCTCGCGGCAAGCGCCTCGTAGTAGGTCTCTTTGGTTTTTTCTATCTCCGCCTCCACGGAGACGTATTTGCCCACGGTGTAACCGCTGCGATAGAGCAGCAACAGCGTCAGCAGCCGACTCATGCGTCCATTTCCGTCAGTGAACGGGTGGATGCATACGAAATCGAACGCGAACAGCAGCGACGCGATCAGTGGATCGTAGGTTCCGCGCTCTAGTTCCGCCGCATACGCATCGCACAGACGCCCGACTGCGGCAGGGGTGCCGGCGGCGCTCGTCGGACGGAAGCGGGCCACCATCTGCCCGTCCGCATCCCGCTCGGCTATCACGTTGTCCGAGTCCTTCCAGCGCCCGGCGAACGAGACGTCCTGGAACCGGTAAAGGTCCCGATGCAGCTGCAGGATCACGTTCGGGGTGACGGGGATGTCGTCGTGGCTGGCGTGGATCATGTCGAGCACGTAGCGGTAACCGGCGATTTCCCGCTCGTCGCGGTTCTTCGGCTCGGTTTTCTGCTCCATCAGGTCGCGCAGGCGCTTGTCCGAGGTGGAGATGTTCTCGATGCGATTCGACGCGCTCGTGCTCTGGATCTTCGCGATCTCGCAGAGCCGTTCTAGCGCGTCGGGCTTCGTTGCGACGTAGAGCGCCTGCTTGCCCCGGTGCTCGCGCACGTCGCCGAGCGCTTGGACCACAGCGGGCGTCATCAGGTCGGGCAGTGCACGCTCATAGTCGAATTGCTCCATGCGGTATCCTCGCCATCTTCATTTTATCTTAGCCACGTAAATGTGGCTGGCGTATTTATTCTAGCAGATGGCTGTGATGCCGCACAGAGGTTTCTGCTGCTTTTCGCGCCTACCACCTCCTTAAAACACGATAGGAAGGGATGGCAATGGATGAGAACAAGATCGGAAGCGTTTCGCAACAGAGTTCTTCGGTGCAAATCGCTTTTCCGCAAACGTATTCCGAGGTTGTGGGAGCCTGGAAACACGAACGAGAGTCGCTGCGCCAAGTTCAACCGCTCACCGCGAAGAAGGCCGCACAAAAGGCGTTACTCTTCGAGCCGTGGATTGGCAATACACCCATAAACGCAATCAGTTCCATCTCCATCAAGGAGGCCCTTGTGAGTTTGGGGACGAGCGGCGGCAGGTCGGGAAAAGGGCTATCTTCGGCAACATTGCGCGCCGCGCACCTTGCTGGTTCACAAGCCGTCGATTGGGCGATTGGGAACGGATACACCGATACAAATCCGTTCAAACAGGTCGCGCGTCCAAAGGCGAATTACCGCCAGTCTAAATACCTCACAATGGAGCAAGCGTCGACCATGGCGGAAACCATGGCTGATGAAGTTCGCGCATTCATGACATACGGCGATGCGTTGCATGTTGCTTTTTGCCTGGCTGTCTGCATCGCAATTGCTACCGGCATGCGTAGAGGTGAGATATTCGCGCTCGAGTGGGAGTGCGTTGATGAGCAAATGTGCCGCATAAATGTTTCGAAAGCCATAAAAGGAGAAGGCTCGATTGGCTTTCCCAAGAGCCGTTCAAGCATTCGCAGCGTAGCTATTGGGAAAGGTCTGGCCAAGCTGCTTGCCGAAGTGCGCAAATGGCAATCGTACGAACTGCCTACTCCGGAATGGCCGGAGCCCCATTACGTCATTCTCGATAATCATGGCAAACGCGCAAGTATGAATTCGTTCGAACACTGGTGGCGCAAATGGGCGAATGACAACGGATGGAAGGGATTGCGTTTTCATGAGCTCAGGCACACACATGCGACGCTTCTTATCGCAAACGGTGCTGATGTTAAGACCGTGCAGATGCGTCTAGGGCACTCTTCGGCTGAGATTACGATGTCATGTTACGCGCATGCGATACCGCTATCCGATAGTGCATATGCATCCTCGCTTGATTCGTCACTGTTCAGATAGGCGTTCGCAAGCCTGCAAGGGCCCTGGCGTCCCTTGCAGAGGCCGACTCCCTGTTCGCGGACGCCGCCAGGGACAAGTTGAAGCGCCTGCAGTCAGAATTGGAGCCCCTTACGGCGCGATACGACGTGGTGGTGGCCAACCCACCGTACATGGGGAGTTCCAGCCTGGGAAAGTGGATGGGGGCATGGGTAAAGAACGAATACCCCGAGGCGTACAGGGACCTGTGCACGAGCTTCATCATGCGAGGCTTCAGCCTGGCCCAGGACCAGGGGTATTCGGCGATGGTGACAATGCAGTCGTGGATGTTTCTCGGCAGCTTCGAGAAGATGAGGGGCGCCATCCTGCGCAACCACTCGATCTCGTCCATGGCGCACCTGGGAACCAGGGCTTTCGGGGCAATCGCCGGCGAGGTTGTCTCCACGACAGCAACGGTCTTTGCTAACACTAAGAACGATGTTCCGGGCGTTTATCTCCGTCTCGTTGATATGCAATCCGAGGAAGCCAAGCGCGAAGGGTACTTGGAGGCCCTTGCGAACCCCGAATGCGGTTGGGTTTATCGAGCAAATCCATCGGTATACAAGGATATTCCCGGATCTCCAATCGTATATTGGGCAAGTTCGGCCATACAAAACGCTTTCATAAAAGGTACGCCTCTTGCTAAAATCGCCGAGCCTCATGTCGGATTACAAACGGGAGAAAACAATCGCTTTTTAAGGCTTTGGTGGGAAGTTGAAGTGCAAAACTGCCAATTTCATTGCACTTCTCTGAACGACTCTGTTCAGAGCGGTGCTAAGTGGTTTCCTTATAATAAAGGCGGAGAATATCGAAAATGGTACGGGAATAATGACTTCGTTGTCAATTATAGAAACAATGGTGAAGATATCTTTTCCCGCGAGAATGCAGATAAACATCATGTGCAACCCATATCGCCAGGATTTGAGTTTTTGGCGTCTGTTACATGGTCGAAAATTTCCTCAGGCAATATCGCTTTTAGATACAAGCCAGAAGGTCACTTGTTTGATATTGCAGGGACAAGCATCTTTAGTACGTATGAAAATTTGTGCTATTTGCAAGGGGTTTGCAACAGCTCCGTTATTTTGAAGATTGCTTGTATGCTTTCTCCTACCCTTAATTTCGAAGTGGGCCAAATCGCCACATATCCCATCATCAATAGCGCTGACAGACAAGATGATGTTTGCGCTCTTGTTGAAGCCAATCGCAAATTAGCGAAAGCTGAGTGGGACGATTTTGAGGCATCGTGGGATTTCCGTCGGCATCCGCTTCTGTAGCCAATAGGATTGGGCTGCGCAAGTTCGCGCAGCCCAATTAGTTCCTATAGCAACGGATGCTTTTTAAAATCCCATGATTCTTCGAACGAATCCCAGTCGACCTTTGTCAACTCGATGGCTTTCTCTACCAAATCACAAATTTGATTTTGTTTACGCCATGCCGCCTTCGGAATTAGCCCAACTGGCCCTGCACTGTAATTCAAGGTTGGCGCAAGGAAAGAAAATAGGTGCTGTACAACAGAGGAGTTCATCAGTCCGAGATAAAGCACACCATTTGTCGCGGGATACATTGACGACCCGGCGGTATTTGAGATGGCGCCATAATCGGACAGCCTGAACGAGCATAGGCCTGAGGATAAACTGCACCATGTAATAGCGTTATGGAAATAGTACTGTTCGGACCTCAAGTTTGCTGATGATGCTCTTAGTGAGGAGCCATTATGCGCCCAATCAATAACCCAATCTTTATTTCCGTACCACCTTCTAAATTCGCCCCCTTTGTCATGCGGTGCCCATCTTGCATGCGCAGAATGGAACTCTTCCGCATCCTTATATCCAATGCCCAATGTTAAGAATGATGGTTCGTGCCAAAGCCTTAAATATTTGTCATTATCTCCGGTATCCAAGCCCTTCTTTACAGGTATAACATCGCCTAGAGGAGGATTCCCGAATGCCTTTATCACTGCGTTTGAAGCCCAGTACGCAATTGGTGACCCTGGGATAGAGAAATAAGCAGCTGCAGCACGCTTATACAGCCACCCACATTCAGGGTTTGCAAGGGCCTCCAAGGCCCTCGGCGCTTGCTGTTCAGCGCCAACAAAGTCGGATAGCCTAATATAACCGCCTTTGTATCCTTCCAGGTATCCTTTCTGCAGGGTGAATGTGCATATCGGCACCGTTGCTCCCGAGAAGCCCGAATAGTCGAGCTGTATCAATGAGGTGATGGTGTTCTTCTCCGACACGAATTTACGCAATTTCTCGTAAGTGCTGATGAACATCCAAACATAGGGAGTCATAAAGCCCATCTGGGCATGGTCGTTTCCCATCTCAGAGTTCCGAACCATGAAGCACGAAAATAAATCACCTTTGACGTCAGGGTAGTTATGCTTAACCCAGTCGCCAAGCCACTTGTTCATGTTCTTTGCGCCCATGTACGGTGGGTTGGCCACCACCACGTCGTATCGCGCCGTAAGGGGCTCCAATTCTGACTGCAGGCGCTTCAACTTGTCCCTGGCGGCGTCCGCGAACAGGGAGTCGGCCTCTGCAAGGGACGCCAGGGCCCTTGCCAACATGTCAAGAAAATCCTGGCCTACCTGAAGCAAGCTGCCGCACTCGTCCAAATGCGCAATCGCATCGAGCATTTTTGCCTGCCCGGTGAGTTCAGGACACAGCTCAAGCTCTGCCTCGATGAACTCGACGCGCTCGAGCACGGTAATACGCGGATGCACGCCACGGCGCAGAAAACGCGAATCGAGCTCACAAGCCTTCATTGTCAGCGCAAAGCTCGCCATGGCAGCAGCGCGTGGATCAATTTCCAAGCCTGTCAGGTTTTTCTCAAGAATCAATCGTGCGGCATCGCGATTCGAGTACCCAGATTCCTCGTACATCGCAGCAAGCAAATCAAAGGCGTATACGAGTATGTGACCCGACCCTGAAGCCGGATCTATGTTCTTCCTCATTTTGATACAATTTTTATAGGCTTAGAAATGGCTAAAAGGCAGTGATTTCAAGGAGCTTCAGCAATTATTTTCCCATCAAGCACTTCAAAACTAAAGCGAATCCCCGCTCGCTTAAGATAATTATCGATTTAAAATTTGAATCCTTGCACCCCCTTCCGCAAGCCGGAAGGAGAATCGTCAAAAAGTATAGCAATCGTTAAAAGGTTTAAGAAATAAAAAAGCCAACAACCTATGCGAAACATAGAACGTGGGGCAAGCTTTATATTTTTTCACGCCATTAGTCGGAAACTAGAAATCTCTCAACTTACTTGATTTCCTTGTTTTTGCCCGTATCAGAAAAGATAACAATGAAATTCACCCATCTTTGGAAATAATTCATATGTTTATACTCTCTTGGGAAACTGTTCAATGGCTTCTAGAATATAATTCGAATACCTGTAAACTGGTGATTGCTATTTTTCGCCAGATATGATATAATTCACTGAAAAATTGGAGGTAAGATATAGTGTTATATTCCATGCGCATCAGAAAATAACAGGCAATAAAAGTCAGTTTCATTCATTTGAGTGGGCTAGGTTTCCTGTATCTTTTTTCGTTTAGCGCATAGAATAGTAACCTTCTGTAATCCTCCAGACTACGGATAGTTTACTATTTGTGTTATTCGTTAGGCAGGTCGGTTCCATTTTGTGACATGACCTGCATTTTTATTGCCTTTCATAGCAATCTAAAAATGCAGGAGGATATAACACCATGTCACGATCAAATCATGTATATAATCAGAATGATTTACATCATTCTCAAAATTTTATTACGAGTCAAAAAATATTACATCGCATTGTCCGTTTAAGTTCAATCACGAAAAATGATAATGTGATTGAAATCGGCACCGGAAAAGGTCATTTGAGCCGAGTGCTAAGTCAGTACTGTAAACAGCTCTACTCGATTGAGTTGGATCAAAAATTGTATGATTACAGCAAACAGAAACTTGCCGATATCCCCAACCTGTCCCTCATCCACCGGGATTTCTTAACCTACCCATTGCCATCCAGTGGCAGCTACAAAGTATTTGCTAATATTCCCTTTTCCATCACCACAAAGATCATTCGGAAGTTAACGGAAGCCAAAAATCCACCGACGGATATCTGGTTAGTTGTAGAAAAAGGAGCCGCTAAACGTTTCACAGGTCAACCCAAAGAAACATTACGCTCGATCTTGTTAAAATCTAACTGGAAAGCCAAAATTGTTTATTACTTTCGAAAGGAAGACTTTCATCCCAAGCCATCGGTTGATTCCGTTTTGCTTAGATTGACCCCAAAAGACTGTCCTGATGTGGATGCTAAAGACTACGCTTCTTTTGCTTATTTTATTGAACACTCATTCCGGCATGGTTTGTTCAGCAAGCGAAGTCTGTTGACCAAAAAGCAAATTTCAACGGCCCTTCGCCTGGAGAAATTGCCACCCATTCCCCAAAGCGGAAAGGTATTATATATCCAATGGCTTTGTTTGTTTCGATGCTACCAAAAATTTAAATCCAGAAAGGGCAAGCGATAAAACGAATTCAAAAACCTATCCGAGATTAGCGAATCGTGCGGTTCGCTCTC
>CABMPS010000064.1 GCA_902388545.1 uncultured Collinsella sp. | reverse complement strand
TGCGCGATGACAAAGCTGGTACGGCCCTGCATCAGTGCATCCATGGCGCGCTGGATGAGCTCCTCGGTGCGGGTATCGACGTTGGAGGTCGCCTCGTCCAGAATCAGCGCCGGGCGGTCGGCCAAAATGGCACGGGCGATGGTCACGAGCTGGCGCTGACCCTGCGACAGGTTGGTGCCCTCCTCGTTAATCATAAAGTCGTAGCCACCGGCGAGCGTATGGATAAAGTGGTCGCAGCGTGCGGCGCGTGCAGCGGCTTCGACCTCGGCATCGCTCGCGTCGGGGCGTCCGTAGCGGATGTTCTCGCGGATGGTGCCGTTAAACAGCCAGGTATCCTGCAGCACCATGGCAAACTCGTCGCGCAGCGCCGCGCGATCCCAGTCGCGCACGTCGACACCCTCGACACGCAGCGAGCCGCCGTCCACGTCGTAGAAGCGCTGCAGCAGCTTGATGAGCGTGGTCTTGCCAGCGCCGGTGGGGCCGACGATGGCGATGGTCTGGCCGGGCTGCGCCTCGCAGCTAAAGTCGTGGATGATGGTCTTGTCGGGTGTGTAGCCAAATTTGACATGGTCAAATTCCACGTGGCCGGGGCGCTTCTCGGGGATCTGCGCGTCGGCCTTCTGCTCCTCCTCGGGCGCGGCCAAGAACTCAAAGACACGCTCGGTGGCGGCGGCCATCGACTGCATCGTGTTGCTCACGTTGCCCAGCTGCTGCACGGGTTGCGTAAAGTTGCGAACGTACTGGATAAAGCTCTGAATATCGCCAGGCGTGGCATTGCCGGTCAGCGCGAGCTGCGCGCCCACCACGACGACGCCCACGTAGCCCATGTTGCCCACCAGGCTCATAAGCGGCATCATCAGGCCCGACAGGAACTGCGAGCGCCAACCGCTCACAAACAGTCGGTCGTTTTGACGGTCGAACTCCTCGATTGAGGCCTCGGCGCGGTCGAACACCTGAATAACGTTCTGGCCGGCAAAGTCCTCCTCGATAATGCCGTTGACGGTGCCCAGGACTTGCTGTTGCTCGCGGAAGTACGGCTGCGAGAAGTGAATCATCACGGTCAGGATAATCGCGGCAGCCGGCAGCGTGAGCACGGTGACGCCGGTGAGCGGCAGACTGATCGACAGCATCATGACGAGCACGCCGATAATCTGTGTGACAGACGTGATGAGCTGCGTCACGCTCTGGTTGAGCGACTGGCCGAGCGTATCGACGTCGTTGGTGATGCGACTGAGTACGTCGCCCTTGCTGTGGCCGTTGAAGTAGCTCATCGGAACGACAGCGATCTTGGCGGCGATCTCCTTGCGCATGCGGTAGCAGATCTTTTGCGTGACGCCGGTCATGAGCCAGCCCTGGATCAGGCTGCAGGCAGAGCTCGCCAGGTACAGGCAGAGCAAAAAGCCGAGCGTCTTGGCGATCCAGGTAAAGTCGACATCGCCGGTACCGTTGACCTTGGCAACCAGGCCCTCGAACAGCTTGGTGGTAACCTGGCCGAGCACCTTGGGCCCCACAATATTAAAGATGACCGAGCACACGGCAAAGGCGACGGCGGCAAACACGGCAATCTTGTGCTGGCCGATATAGCCGAGCAACTGCCTCATGGTGCCCTTAAAGTCCTTGGCTTTTTCGCCGCGGCCCATGCCGCCCATGCGGCCCATGGGACCACGCTGGCGGGTGGGCTTGGGAATCTGAGTCTTGGTCTCGTCTGCCATTAGCGCTCGCCTCCTTCCATAACGGCTTCAATCTCTTCTTGGGTAAGCCCCAGCTCCTCGGCGGAAAGCTGCGACTGTGCGATCTCCAGGTACGCCGGGCAGCTGCGCAGCAGCTCCTCGTGCGTGCCGGTGCCCACTACGTGGCCGTCATCGAGCACGATGATCTGGTCGGCGTGCATGATGGTCGCGATGCGCTGGGCCACGACCACGAGCGCGGCGTCGGTGACGTTTTTGGCAAGCTCCTCGCGCAGGCGCGCATCGGTCTTGTAGTCGAGGGCGCTAAACGAGTCATCGAACACCACGACCTCGGGCTTTTTGGCCAACGCGCGGGCGATGGCCAGGCGTTGGCGCTGACCGCCCGAGACATTGGAGCCGCCCTGGCTGATGGGGGAGTCGTAGCCGCCCTCGCGCTCGGCGATAAAGTCTTCCGCCTGGGCTACGCGTGCTGCCTGGCGCATATCCTCGTCACTTACCATGTCGCTGGCAAACTTGAGGTTGCTCTCGATGGTGCCCGAGAACAGGCGCCCCTGCTGCGGGATGTAACCGATGCGGCGGCGAAGATCGGAAAGGGTCATGTCGCGCACGTCGATGCCGTCGAGCGAAATGCTGCCGCCCGTGACGTCGTACAGGCGCGGAATCAGCTGCACGAGCGTGGACTTGCCCGAGCCCGTGGAGCCAATGATGCCGAGCATCTGGCCGGCGTGCGTGGTGAAGTTCACACCGCTGATGACATCGGCGCGGGCATCGGGGTACTGGAAGCTCACGTCGCGGAAGGTGAGCTCACCGCGCGGCGCGCTGGCTGCGGGCAGTTTGGGCGAGGCAGGGTCGTTGATGCTCGTGGGGCAGGTGATGACCTCTTCCACGCGCTCGGCTGCGACCTCGGCGCGGGGCAGGATGACCGAAACCATGGTGAGGATCATAAACGCCATGACGATCTGCATGGTATAGGAGATAAACGCCATCATGTTGCCGACCTGCATCACGCCGTCGGACACGCCCTGGGCGCCAAACCAGACGATAAGCACGGTGATGCAGTTCATGACGAGCATCATGAGCGGCATCATAAAGCTCATGGCGCGGTTGGTGTAGAGCTGCGTGGTCATCAGGTCGAGCGACGCCTTGTCAAAACGCTCGAGCTCATGCTCCTCGCGGTTGAACGAACGGATAGGCATAAGGCCGTCGAGCAGCTCGCGGGCGGTAAGGTTCACACGGTCCACAAAGCTCTGCATCTTTTTGAACTTGGGCATGGTGAGGCCCATAAGCACGCCGACGACGGCCGAGACCGCGATAATGGCCACGGCGATGGTCCACTCCAGGCCGGTGTGGTTGGCCAGGACGCGCATGACCGCGACGATACCCATGACAGGCGCCATGAGGCACATGCGGATAAACAGGGTTGCTGCCATCTGAATTTGCTGAATGTCGTTGGTGCAGCGGGTGATGAGCGAGGCCTGGCTAAACTTGCCCACCTCTGCTGGCGAAAAGTGCATAACCTTGTTGAAGGTCTCGCGGCGCAGGTCGCGGGCGATGGAGCAGGCGGTGCGCGAAGCCACGGCGCCGGTCAGGATGGTGGCAACGAGCGACACCAGGCACAGGCCAAACATTGTGGTCGCCATACGGCCCAGGTAGGAGTTCTGCACGTCAGCGGGGTCGATACCCTGCGCCTTGTACTCGTCCTGCACATAGCTCACGGCGCGCTGAGTGACGATGGAGCCCGACATGGAGCCCATTTTGTCCGCCATTTCGTTGGCGCCCTCGACGAGCTTGCCTTGGTCGATGAGGCCGCCTTCAACGCCTAGACGCAGGCTCTTCATGGTGATCTTGCCGCCGTCGGCATCAATCTGCTTTTGCATGTTCTGCGCCGCTGCGGCCTTCTGCTGCATCTCGGCGAGCTGCTCGGGCGTCATTGCCGCCATCTGCTCGGGGGTGGGCATGGCCTGGGGGTCGCTGTTGTCTTTCTCGCTGGACGCGCCCATCATGTCGCCCATGGAGCTGGCATCGATGCCTTGGTTGAGCGAAAGTACGACGGTCTCGGGCAGGCTCATGATGTCGGCAATCTTGCTGCCGTCGGCGCGCTCGTCCTCGGTGCCCTTGTACGTGCGGATGCCGTTCTTGTCCGCCTTGCCAAACGCAGCCTCTACCGTCTTGGCATCCTTGGCGCTCATAAAGAGTTCGAGGTCGTCGAGCGATTCGGCGCGAATGGTGTCGGGCACGGGCGAGGCGATGCCGCCTTGCTGCACGCCCACGTCGACGATGTCGCTCATGTAGGTAGGCAGTGCCAGATCGGCGTTGCAGCTGATTACGATAAGTACGATAGCTGTGAACAGTGCCAGGACATGCTTTTTAAAGAGCTTGAGAATCCTCACTCGGCATCTCTCCTTTCTTGATTGCGGTCGATAATTTCGTTGAAACGCCTTAGAAGGCGCACCATCTCTTGGGTATCTGTTTCGCCGAGCTGCTCGAGGAAGGCCGCGGTGCGCTCCTCGAATTCCCGACGTTTGATTTCGAGATTCTGGAATCCCTTATCGGTCATTGTGACGTGTACACGACGACGGTCGGTCTTTGAGTGCTCGCGCTCGACCCAGTCCTTGGCTTCGAGAGTGCGTAAGATATTGGCGATGCGGGCACTCGAGACCCAGGCGCGATTTGCGAGTTCGCTCGGCGTGAGCGAACCGCCAGCGAGCATGAGGGCGCGCATGACAGCCATCTCGCCGCCGAGAGCTTTGTCCGCAGAGCGTGAAATGCGATGATGCATGCTGCCAAACTCAGTTAAGAGCTGACGCCCAAGCTCATGGAAATCGGTATCTTCCACCGAAAACCCCTAACACTAGAAACTATTTTCGGTGAAAGATGATACCCGCATATTCGGGCCTCATGCAGTGGGCAATATAAAGAGCGCATAAAGAGTTAAAAAATTCAATTGCTGAAGCGTTTCAAAGAACTATTATGCCCGCGGTTAGGCGAGGGGTTGTCACCACCATGACGACTGGGACTCATTTATCGCCACGTGCGATGCTCCAACTTCCCGCAAGGAGACACCTGAATCAAGGGGGTTGGAGTCATGGCATTTGACTTCACGGGCAAAACCGCGATCGTTACCGGCGGCACTCAGGGCATTGGCCTCGAGATCGCCAAGGGCATCGTCGCGGGCGGCGGACACGTCGCGCTCATCGCAAGGAACGCTGCCAAGGGCGAGGCCGCTGTGGTCGAGCTTGGCGAGGGCAACAAGTTCTATCAGCTCGATGTTGCCGATGCGCCCAAGGCGCGTGAGACCGTCGAGCAGATTTTTACGGACCTGCCGCAAACCAACATCCTGATCAACTGTGCTGGCGTCATCAGCACCAAGAAGTTCGACGAGATCGATGACACCGAGTGGCGTCGCACCATCGACATCAACCTCAACGGTACCTTCACTATGATGAACGCCGTGTATCCGCACTTTAAGGCGGCCCATGCCGGCACTATCGTCAACGTGAGTTCCGTTGCGGGCAAGATCGGTGGCGGCCTGCTCGGCACAGCCGCCTACGCCAGCTCCAAGGCCGGTGTTAACGGTCTAACCAAGGCAGTCGCCAAGGAAGGCGGCAAGTTTGGCGTCCGCTGCAACGCCGTGTGCCCGTCACTTACCCTTACCGATATGACCTCGATTCTCTCTGACGAGAACTCTCAGCGCATCATCAACGGTATTCCTCTGGGCCGCGCCGCCCAGGCCAGCGAGCCTGCGCAGATGGTGCTGTTCTTCGCTTCCGACCTCGCCAGCTTCGTGAACGGCGAAATCGGTGACTGCGACGGTGGCATCGTTCTGGACGGGTAATACCCCGCGACGTTAATTCGGCGACGGCTCCTGCGACTCGGGACCGTCGCCTTCTTTCTGACAAAGGCGCGTGCGGCCGCGTGTCACACGCATCAAAAGGAGATATAAATGAGTGAATCGACTGCGGTGGAGGCGCCGGCGGCAAAGGAGCCGTTCTTTAAGATGTCCTCCATCCCGGGTGCCAATATTTTGGTGCCGCTTTTGTTGGGCTGCCTGCTCAACACGCTGTTCCCCGACCTGTTCAAAACGCTCGGCAGCTTTACGCTCGGCATGACCCAGCAGGGCGCGGGCCCGCTTGTTGGCGCTTTTTTGCTCATCGTCGGTACGACGATTTCGTTTAAGAGCGCTCCTGCCGCCGCTGCCCGCGGCGCCATCATCATCGCCGTCAAGCAGATCGTGGTCGTTGCCGTGTCGCTGCTCATCCTTTATGTATTCAACGACAACCTGTTTGGTATCTCGGCCATGGTGATGCTGGCCGCTTGCACGGGTGCGAACAACGCTATGTACGCTGGACTGATGGGCACCATGGGCAACGAGGCCGAGCGTGGCGCCGTCGCCATCACCACGCTCGTTGTCGGCCCTCCGGTCACGATGATTGTCCTTGGCGCCGCCGGTCAGGCTCCGATTGGCTGGTCGCTCGTGGGCGCCATCCTGCCGATCGTCGTCGGCATTATTCTGGGCAACCTCTTCCCGAGCTTTAAGAAGATGATGGCACCGGCACTTTCCGCCATCATCGTGCTCGTCTTCTTTGCCATGGGCTCGACCATGACCTTTGGCCAGCTCATTAATGGTGGTCTTCCCGGTATTCTGCTCGGCGTGATCTGCTCGGTGGTCTTTGCAATTCCCGTTATCGCGGTCGATAAGCTCACGGGCGGTACGGGTGTCGCAGGTGCGGCCATTTCGAGCTGCGCCGGAGCCAATGTGGCCACGCCTGCTGCCATGGCAAGCGTCAACGGGGCCATGTACGGCGGTGCGGTGCTCGCAACGGCCACGGCACAGGTCGCTGCCTGCGCAATCGTTACGGCTATTTTGACCCCGCTGGTCACCAGCTGGTGCTACAAGCATTTTGAGGGTCAGGGCCACAGCAAGGCAACGACCGACAAGGCCGCCGCAGCCGCCTAATGCCAAGCGGCAATCAAAGCTAAATAACTAACCATGCCATAGGGCGGTCCCGGGGGAAATCCCGTGGCCGCCCTGCAGTTTCTGCGGGGTCTCTGGGACACTTTACCCTGCTAAAACTGGCATAACAGCTAGAGTGAACGTCGTACAAAGGCAAGGAAAAATACCAAACAAATCGGTGAACGGTAGTTGTTCGCGCTCGCATTTCCTGCGGATTTGTTAAAAACGCACTAATGGTATAAAAAAAGAAACATATAACAGCCCTGATGAAGGGGGTGGCTATGTTATCCTTCTCAAACGGGTGAAATCTTGGGTTTTGGGTTGCAGTTCCAAGGTGGACAAACGTTTTTCCCTGTACCAACGTGTGGTGAAGAACGGAAGAAGCCGGTAGTGCAAGCCGATAATTCAAGAATTCAATAAGCAGCGGTGTGAGAGAGCGCCGCATTACACGTAACTAGGAGCGTGGTTACACAATGCAGGAGGCATGGGAAGGCTTCAAGGAAGGCATCTGGACGGGAGAGGTTGACGTCCGAGACTTCATCCAGAAGAACTACACCCCCTACGAGGGCGACGAGTCGTTCCTCGCCGGCCCGACCGAGCGTACCAAGGAGCTGTGGGGCGAGGTTCTCGACCTGCTGCTCAAGGAGCGCGAGCAGGGCGGCGTCCTCGATATGGACACCAAGACCGTCACGGGTATCGTGAGCCACCCCGCTGGCTACATCGATAACGCCCATCGCGACAAGGAGACCATCGTCGGCCTCCAGACCGACAAGCCGCTCAAGCGTGCGCTGCACGTCAACGGTGGTATCCGCATCGCTTGCCAGGCTGCCAGCCAGCACGGCTACAAGATCGACGAGAACGTTGTCGAGCGCTACACCTTCGAGCGCAAGACCCACAACGCCGGCGTCTTCGATGTCTACACCCCCGAGATGCGCGCCTGCCGTTCGGCCCACATCATCACCGGTCTGCCCGATGGCTATGGCCGCGGCCGCATCATTGGCGACTACCGTCGTGTCGCCCTGTACGGTGTCGACTACCTGATCAAGGACAAGGAGGCCCAGAAGGCTTCCACCCCGACGGTCATGACCGCCGACAACATCCGCGATCGCGAGGAGCTGCAGGAGCAGATCCGCGCCCTCGGCGAGCTCAAGATGATGGCCGAGACCTATGGTTTCGACATTTCCAACCCTGCTACCAACACGCAGGAGGCCATCCAGTGGATGTACTTCGCCTACCTCGCTTCCGTTAAGGAGCAGAACGGCGCCGCTATGTCCATCGGCCGCACCTCTACGTTCATCGACATCTACGCTGAGCGCGACCTTGCCAACGGTACCTTCACCGAGGAGCAGATCCAGGAGTTCGTGGATCACTTCATCATGAAGCTCCGCATGGTCAAGTTTGCCCGTACCCCCGAGTACCAGGCCCTGTTTACCGGCGATCCGCAGTGGGTCACCGAGTCCATCGGCGGCATGGGTGTTGACGGCCGTACGCTCGTTACCAAGATGAGCTACCGCTACCTGCACACGCTCGAGAACATGGGCACCAGCCCCGAGCCCAACATGACCGTTCTGTGGTCGATCCGTCTGCCCGAGAACTTCAAGAAGTTCTGCGCCAAGACTTCTGTCGCCAGCTCCTCGATCCAGTACGAGAACGATGACCTCATGCGCGTCTATCACGGCGACGACTACGGCATTGCCTGCTGCGTGTCCTCCATGCGCATTGGCAAGGAGATGCAGTTCTTCGGCGCCCGCGCCAACCTGGCCAAGTGCCTGCTCTACGCACTCAACGGCGGTGTTGACGAGGTCTCCAAGAAGCAGGTCGGCCCCAAGTACCGCGCCGTCGAGGGCGATACGCTCGATTACGACGACGTTGTGGCCAAGTACAACGACATGATGAAGTGGCTCGCTGGCGTGTACGTCAACTCGCTGAACATCATTCACTACATGCACGACAAGTATTGCTACGAGCGCATCCAGATGGCTCTGCACGACAAGCACGTGCACCGCTGGTTCGCTACGGGCATCGCTGGCCTTTCCGTCGTGGCTGACTCCCTGTCCGCCATCAAGTACGCCAAGGTCCACCCCGTCCGTGACGAGAACGGCATCATCGTCGACTTCGAGACCGAGGGCGAGTTCCCCAAGTACGGTAACGACGACGACCGCGTCGACCAGATCGCTCACGACGTTGTGCACCAGTTCATGGAGTACATCCGCATGAACGACACCTACCGCAACTCCGTGCCCACGACCTCGGTTCTGACCATTACCTCCAACGTCGTGTACGGTAAGAAGACCGGCTCCACGCCCGACGGCCGCAAGGCTGGCCAGCCGTTCGCCCCGGGTGCTAACCCCATGCACAAGCGCGACAGCCACGGCGCCATCGCTTCGCTGTCTTCGGTTTCCAAGCTCCCGTTCCGTGATGCTCAGGACGGCATCTCCAACACCTTCTCCATCATCCCGGGTGCGCTCGGCAAAGAGGACCAGGTGTTCTTTGGTGATATCGACCTTGATCAGCTGGGCGAGTAACTATTGTTAGTGCTATACTAACAATAACGATTACTGATTGGCGCGCCGGTTTCGGCCGGCGCCTATCAATCGAAGGAGACACATTATGAAGGTTTCTGAAGTTTCCGAGACTCAGGCCGATAACCTGGTCCACATGCTCGACGCTTACGCCGAGAAGGGTGGCCACCACCTGAACATCAACGTCTTCAACCGTGAGACGCTGCTCGACGCTCAGGCTCACCCCGAGAAGTACCCGCAGCTGACCATCTTTTGCCAATGCTCTCAAAATCACATCCGCGTTTCCGGCTACGCCGTGAACTTCCACACGCTCACCAAGGAGCAGCAGGACGAGGTCATTTCGCGTACCTTCCACAACAAGTTCTAAAGGGGTTTAACTCCCGCAGGATCGCTGGGGCTGTTTGGGCTACCTCCCAAAACGTCCTCGGACATGCAAGAAGCCCTCGCTGCGCACTTCGTGCGGCGAGGGCTTC
>CABMPS010000063.1 GCA_902388545.1 uncultured Collinsella sp. | reverse complement strand
CATCCCGAGTTTGAACTTGTTGCCGTTACGTCCAACGCCGATGCCGGCCAGCCGCTGTCCGCGGTGTATCCGAGCTTTGCTGGTGTGAGCGATCTGGTTTTCACCACGCATGATGCCCCCGAGCTCAAGAACTGCGACGCGGTCTTTTTGGCCGTGCCGCACACGGCTGCCATGGCACAGGTGCCCGCGCTGCTTGCATCGGGCGTCTCCTGCTTTGATCTTTCGGCCGACTACCGTCTGAACGACGCGTCCGTTTTTGAGGCTTGGTATGCCGCCGAGCATGCGAGCCCTGAGCTGCTCAAGACCCGTGCCTTCGGTCTGCCCGAGCTGTTCTGCCAAGACTTGGAGACCGCCGCATCCGACCATGCCGACGGCAAGCCCGTGCTGGTTGCCTGCGCCGGCTGCTATCCCACCGCAACGAGCCTCGCCGCCGCTCCTGCCGTGCGCGCGGGCTGGGTGGCCGAGAACGGCCCCGTGATTGTCGATGCCATTAGCGGCGTGACGGGCGCCGGTAAGTCCTGCGACGCCCGCACCCATTTTTGCAGCGCGGACGAGAACCTGGAGGCCTACGGCGTGGGCAAGCATCGCCACACGCCCGAGATTGAGCAAATCCTTGGCCTGACCGATCGTGTCGTCTTTACCCCGCACCTGGCACCGCTCAAGCGCGGCCTGCTCTCCACGGTGACGCTGCCGCTCGCGCCGCAGGCTCTCGACACGCTGGCTCTTGAGGATGTCGTCGACCATTACAAGCAGTTCTACGCCGGTCGTACCTTTGTGCGCGTGCTCGATGCCGGCCAGCAGCCCAAGACGGCTTCGGTCGTCGGTACCAACGCTGCCCAGATTGGCCTCGCGCTCAACAAGCGCGCGGGCGTGCTGGTGGCGACGGGTGCTATCGACAATTTGTGCAAGGGCGCTGCGGGCCAAGCAGTCCAATGCGCCAATATCGTCTTTGGCTTTGACGAGCGACGAGGCTTGCCCACAGTGGCGTGCCCGGTGTAGCACATTCGATTGTTAACGATTTGGTAGTCGGGCATCGAGTGGGGCGCCACTCTTAAGCTGGTCTCATGATCACGACTGGCATGGCGCACCAACCGATGTCCGTTTTTTGTTTGATATAAGGAGTCGTAAGGACGATGAATACAGAGCAGTTCGATATCAAGATTCGTGCCGTCGAGGGTGGCATTACGGTAGCGGCCGGCTTTAAGGCCGCGGGTATTCATGCGGGTTTTCGCAAGAATCCCGAGCGCTTGGATTACGCGCTCGTCGTGCCCGATAAACCCTGTCCCGGTGCCGGCGTGTTTACGACCAATCGCTTTTGCGCAGCGCCTGTGCAGGTGAGCCGCGCCAACCTGGGCGGTGTGGGCAAGGGCTATGGCATCATCGCCGGCGTTTCAATCAACTCCGGCAACGCGAATGCCGCCACGGGCGAGACGGGCCTTGCCTGCGCGCGCGAGACGTGCATCATCGCCTCGCAGGTCATCGGCTGCGAGCCCCAGCAGATTCTGGTTGCCTCCACGGGTGTGATTGGCCAGATTCTGTCGATCGACACGTTTGAGACCGCCATTCCTGCTGCCTACGAGGCGCTCTCCGCCCACGGTGGCGCCGATGCCGCTCGCGCCATCATGACGACCGACACGCACTCCAAGGAGTACGCCGTATCCTACGTCAGTGAGGCTGCGGGTCATGCGGGCAATGTCTATACGGTAGGCGGAATGTGCAAGGGCTCGGGTATGATCATGCCCAACATGGCCACCATGATCGCAGTTATCACCACCGATGCCCCCGTCGAGCCTGCGGCACTTCATGCCCTGCTGCTCTCGACCGTCAAGCAGACCTTTAACAAGGTAACGGTCGATTCCGACACCTCGACCAACGACACCTGCATCATGCTTGCCTCCGGCGCCGCTGCCGCAGATGCCGAGCCTATCGTCGAGGGCTCCAATGCCTTTAACGAGTTGGCATTTGCCGTGCACGAGGTGTGCGAGAGCCTGGCGCGCAATATCGCCGCCGATGGTGAGGGCGCATCCAAGCTTGTTACGGTCAACGTTACCGGCGCCGTGAACGACGAGGAGGCCGATATCGCCGCCCGTGCCGTTGCCAACTCGCCGCTCGTTAAGACCTGCATCGCCGGCCACGACTGCAACTGGGGCCGCGTTGCTATGGCGCTTGGCAAGTGCGGCGTGAAGTTTAATCAGGAAGACGTTTCCATCGACATGATGGGCATGCCCGTCTGCCGCGACGGCCTGACCGTTCCCTTTGACGAGGACGAGGCCCTGCGACGTTTTGAGGCGCCCGAGATCGTGATTTCGGCCGACCTGGGCGCAGGCGATGCAGCAACGACCGTGTGGACCTGCGACCTCACGCATGAGTACATCTCCATCAACGGCGACTACCGTTCCTAGATTCCAGGCACGCTGCGCATCTTGCCGCGATTGCGGACAGCGGAGCACGGCGCGATAACGATACGAAAGACGAGGCAGATTATGAAATTCGCACGCGATTGTCGATCGAGCGAATCCAACGAAGCAACCGCGCAGCTGCTGTTCGAAGCGCTGCCGTGGATTAAGAACCTGACCGGCAAGACGGTTGTTATCAAATATGGCGGAGCCGCCATGGTCGACGAGCAGCTGCGCCGCGACGTGATGAGCGACATCGTCCTGCTTAAGATCATCGGTATGCGCCCCGTCATCGTGCATGGCGGCGGCAAGGCCATCAACGAGGCGCTCAGCCACTATGACATCCCCGTCGAGTTTAAGAACGGCCAGCGCGTGACCACGCCGGCGACTATGGATATCGTGCGCGAGGTGCTGGGCGGCAAGGTTAACCAGGAGCTGGTCGCAGCGCTCAACCACCACGGCAACCTAGCTGTGGGCGTGTCGGGCAGCGACGCCGGCACGCTCATCGCCGAGCCGCTCGACCCCGAGCTCGGTCGAGTGGGCAAAGTGACGCACGTTAACACCGACTATATCGAGCGCTTACTCGATAGCGAGTACATCCCCGTTATCGCTACCGTCGCGGCGGGGGAGGACGGCGGTTTCTTCAACATCAACGCCGATACCGCCGCCGGTGCCGTTGCGGCAGCGCTCCACGCGCACAAGGCGATCTTTTTGACCGACGTCGACGGCCTGTACAAGGACTTTAGCGATAAAGACTCACTCATCTCCAACCTAACACTCGACGAGGTTAACGAAATGCTCTACGGCGGCGAGGTCGATAAGGGCATGATTCCCAAGCTGCGCGCGGCCGTCGATGCGCTTGCCGGCGGCGTATTTCGCGCTCACATCATCAACGGCACCACGCCGCATTCGCTGCTGCTGGAGCTGCTGACCGATGCCGGCGTCGGTACCGTGATCCATTCCACCGAGACGGCTTACGAGTTCGATACGCATCCGCATCCGCTTTCGACGTTTGCTGCGCGTCTGACCGAGAATCTTGACGAGGTCGAGAAGCTTCAGACGGTCTAGCTGACCCTCAGCCGCCCCATTCCTACACCCATAGGCCTGCGCCGTCCGGCGCTCAACGAAAGGCATCCCATGTCACTTGCAGCTCAGCAATCGCTTGAATCCCATTACGTTATGCATACCTTTGGCCGCTCTCCGGTCGAGTTTGTCGAGGGTCACGGCATGAAGCTCACCGGCGACGATGGCCGTGAGTACCTCGACTTTCTTGCCGGCATCGGCGTGTGCAGCCTAGGTCATGGCGACCCGGCTGTGCTCTCGGCGCTCGAGGCACAGACCAAAAAGCTCATGCATGTCTCCAATTACTTCTACATTGAGCAGCGCGGACAGGTCGCGGCGCTGCTGTCCAAGCTTGCTAACGACGACGTAGATGGTGCGCGCGTGCTTGCCGATGCCATTGCCGCCGGCGATGAGACCACGGCAGCTGCTCTTGGTGCCCCGGCTGCGGATGAGCAGGTTTGGGAGACCTTCTTTGCCAACTCTGGCGCCGACGCGGTGGCAAAGGCGATGAAGCTCGCGCGCCTGTACGCCAAGCGTGCCGGTAATGGCGGCAACACCATCGTGTGCATGCGCGGCGGCTTCCACGGCCGTACGCTCGAGACCATTGCCGCCACCATGCAGGATTGGCTGCAGGACAGCTTCCGCCCGCTGCCGGGTGGCTTTGTGGCCTGCACGCCCAACGATGTGGATGAGCTGCGTGCGATCTTTAAGCAGCTGGGGAGCGAAATTTGTGCCGTGATGCTCGAGCCGATCCAGGGTGAGAGCGGTGTGCATCCCATGACCGAGGAGTTTATGGCTACGGCGCGCGACCTGGCACACGAAGTGGGCGCCGTGCTTATCGCCGACGAGGTCCAGTGCGGCATCTTCCGCTCCGGCAAGCCGTTTGCGTTCCAGACCTATGGCGTGGAGCCCGACATCATGAGCCTTGCCAAGGGCATTGCTGATGGCGTGCCCATGGGTGCCGTCGTGGCGAAGAAGGAGATTGCCGACGTGTTTAAGCCGGGCGACCACGGCTCGACCTTTGGCGGTAGCTGCTTGGCCATCGCGGCGTGTGCCGCGACGCTCTCCGCGCTTGTGCGTGGCGATTATGCCGAGCATGCTGCCAAGGTGGGTGCCTATATGGAGGCAAAGCTCGCCAAGCTGCCGCACGTGACCGAGGTACGTGGTCGCGGCTTGATGCTCGGCTGTGATTTGGATGATGCCGCGGGCGACGCGCATGGTGTTGTTGCCCGCGCGCTGGCCGCCGGTGCCGTGATCAACGCTACGGGTGCGCATACGCTGCGTTTCCTGCCGCCACTCGTCTGCGAGGAAGCCGACGTGGACAGTCTGATCGAGATCCTGTCGGGTGTTTTGGGCTAACGCGGCGCAATAACTCAATTTGGACCGAGTTCCGGACTGCGGACGTGCCCTATGCGGCATGATTCAGCGGTCTGGAGCCCGTTTTGCCTTAGATTTGCTAAGGCAGGGAGACCTGCTGGTCAAAAAACATCAAATATGAGTACTGTTACCGATTTGGTAGCAGCAATTTTGGACTAATAAGGCCAGATGGCAAGTCGAAATGGCGATGAATACACGATTTTGATCTGACTGTTAGTCCTTATAATGGACATATGTTGCGTAACCTAAGCAAACACTATCTGTTTATATGTTGCAAGCAAAGTAGCAGTACTCATTTTTGCCATTATTTGGCCACGGCCTTTGTGACAGATGTGCTGGCGGGTTCGAATCCCATGCGCTGGGCCCAAAAAAGAAAGGCTCCCATTGCTGGGAGCCTATCAAATCAGTGGTGGGCGATGAGGGATGTCGCGTGCGGCTGACGCCGCCCGCTTTCGCTTCGGGCCTACGGCCCTCGCGTGCTGCGCTGGAAAACGCTTCGCGTTTCCTCAGCTCCGCACCCTTTCGGGTTCGAATCCCATGCGCTGGGCCCAAACAAAAACGGTCCCCTTGCGAGGACCGTTTCCAATTCAATGGTGGGCGATGAGGGATTCGAACCCCCAGCCTTGTGCGTGTAAAGCACCTGCGCTAACCGTTGCGCCAATCGCCCGTGCGGAGAGAGTATAGCAAAACAATCGCCCCATTCACCTCATATCCATTAAAGGTAACCGGCGCGTGTCACAGCGGAGCTGATTCAGTTGAGATTGCCTGAACATTCCGCCCCTCTTTACGCCCTCGGGTATACTCAAAAGCTACTGATTCGATTTGATGCCCAGCAACAGCAGAGGGGATAGTATATGTGCGGTTTTGTCGGTTTTGTCGGTGGGACGGATAACCAATCCGAGGTGCTCACCAAGATGATGGACCGCATCGTCCATCGCGGTCCCGACATGGGCGGTCAGTTTATCGACGGCCGCGTTGCCCTGGGCTTCCGCCGCCTGTCGATCCTCGACCTGACCGAGGCCGGCGCTCAGCCCATGGCCAATGAGGACGGCAGCGTCGTCATTGTCTTCAACGGCGAGATCTACAACTTCCAAGAACTCCGTTCCGAGCTCGAGGCCAAGGGCTACAAGTTCCACTGCGGCGCCGACACCGAGAGCCTCCTGCACGGCTACGAGGAGTGGGGCGAGGCCGTACTCGATCGTCTGCGCGGTATGTACGCCTTCGTCATCTGGGACAAAAAGAAGAACAAGCTTTTTGGCGCCCGCGACATCTTTGGCATCAAGCCGCTCTACTACTATCCCATGGCCGATGCGGGCGACGGCGCTCCGGGCGTGCTCTTTGGTTCCGAGATCAAGAGCTTCCTGGACTACCCGCACTTCCACAAGGCGGTCAACAAAAAGGCTCTGCGTCCGTACATGACGCTGCAGTATTCGGCGACTGAGGAGACCTTCTTCGAGGGTGTCTACAAGCTGCCGCCGGCGCACTACTTTACCGTCGATATCCCGACCGGCAAGATGAACATCGAGCGCTACTGGGATTGCGATTACTCTGCCGTCGAGAAGCCGTTCGAAGAGTATGTCGATGAGCTGGACGAGGTCGTGCACGAGAGTGTCGAGGCCCATCGCATCGCCGACGTCAAGGTCGCGTCGTTCCTCTCCGGTGGCGTCGACTCCAGCTACATCGCCGCTTGCCTCATGCCCGACAAGACCTTCTCGGTGGGCTTTGACTACAAGAACTTCAACGAGACCAACTACGCCAAGGAACTTTCCGATAAGCTCGGCGTCGAGAACGTTCGCAAGATGATTACCGCCGACGAGTTCTTCGGTGCGCTCGAGGACATCCAGTATCACATGGACGAGCCGCAGTCCAACCTGTCTTCCGTGCCGCTGTGGTTCTTGGCCGAGATGGCCCGCAAGGACGTTACCGTCGTGCTTTCGGGCGAAGGCGCCGACGAGCTCTTTGGCGGCTACGCCTACTACGAGGACACGGTCCCGGTGCGCAAGTACAAAAAGATGGTGCCGCTGCCCATCCGTCGCGCGCTCGGTAACCTGGCGCTGCATATGCCGTACTTCAAGGGACATAACTTCCTGGTCAAGGGTGCCGAGATCCCCGAGAAGTCGTTCCTGGGACAGGCTCTGGTATGGCCGGAGCGCGAGGTCGACGGCGTGCTCAAGCCCGAGTACAACACCGGCGATGGCGCCTTTGAGCTCGCTGCACCCATCTACGCACGCGTGAAGGGTCAGCCCGAACTGGTCAAGAAGCAGTACCTGGACATGAACATGTGGCTCCCGGGCGACATTCTGCTCAAGGCCGACAAGATGTGCATGGCGCACTCGCTGGAGCTGCGCGTGCCCTTCCTGGACCGCAAAGTCATGGAGTTCGCCGAGCACATTCCCGATCGCTACCGCATCAACGAGAACGGCAACAAGCAGGTACTCCGCCACGCTGCCAACAAGTCGCTGCCCGATGAGTGGGCCACCCGTCCCAAGGTGGGCTTCCCGGTGCCGATTGTCTACTGGCTGCGCGAGCAAAAGTGGTACGACTATGTCAAGGAGTACTTCACCGCGCCGTGGGCAAGCGAGTTCTTCGATACCGACGAGCTCATGCACCTGCTCGATCTACACTTTGCGGGCAAGGGCGATTTCCAGCGCAAGATCTATACGCCGCTCGTGTTCCTGGTGTGGTACAAGCGCTTCTTTATCGACGAGGACCAGCCCGCTGTTCAGGCTGCCTAGCCTCGGCTTACGAACGCCTGCTCGTAACGGCTCCTCCGGGAGCCGTTTTTGCGTGGGTGCGTTTCAGTTACTATAAAAACCGTCCCTGCCAAATGGCTGAGAAAGGCGAAAGATGCACCATTCGGATTCCGCGACCGTGACCACGGTCGATACGCTTGCCAAGCTTCTCGATGTGTGCGGCGAGCTGCGCGCATCAGAGCAGGTTGACGAGCGTGCCGTGACCGGCTGCTCGTTTGATTCGCGCGCGGTCTCGGCAGGTGACGTGTTCTTTTGCAAAGGCGCTGCCTTTAAGCCCGCGTTTTTGAGCATGGCGCTCGATGCGGGCGCCGTCGCATTTGTGTGCGAAGAGTCGCTGGTCGAGTCTCTGGAACCGCTGGCGCAGGAGAGCGGTGCTGCGATGCTGGTTGTTGATAGCGTTCGCACGGCCATGGCCCTGTTGCCGCCGGAGGTCTACGACCGTCCCGACCACGACGTCAAGATCGTGGGCATCACCGGTACCAAGGGAAAGACCACTGCCGCTTTTATGCTCCAGTCGATTATCAAGGCAGCGGGCGAGTCTTGCGGCATGATCGGCTCGGTGAGTACCGACGATGGCATCGAGTGCTATGAGAGCACCAATACTACGCCCGAGGCCCCCGAGGTCTGGCGCCATATCGCCAACTGCCGTGAGTCCGGTCGCCAGTCCATGGTCATGGAGGTCTCGAGCCAGGCACTCAAGTACCAACGCGTCGAGAATCTGCCGTTTGACGTGGCGTGCTTCCTCAACATCGGGCGTGACCACATCTCGCCGATCGAACACCCCACGTTTGAGGATTATTTTGAGAGCAAACTCAGGATCTTTGACCAGGCAAAGACCGCCGTGGTGAATCTGGGCACCGAAGAGGTTGACCGTGTGTTGGAGGCAGCGTCGACGGCCGAGCGCTTGGTGACCGTTGGCGTCGAGCATCCCGAGGCAAGCCTGTGGGCGAGCGATGTGCGCATGGTCGGCTTTAACATCGAGTTTAACCTGCATGGCCTGTGTGCCGACGAGTCCGAGGCGGGGGAGAAGGTCCTGCTGGGCATCGCGGGCGACTTTAACGTGGAAAACGCGCTGGTCGCTATCGCCGCTGCGCGCGAGATCGGCATCGGTATCGAGGCTATCAAGAAGGGCCTCTTCAAACTGCGTGTACCGGGCCGTATGGAGGTCGTGGAGTCGAAGGACGGCCGCGTGATCTGCGTCGTTGACTACGCTCACAACCAGCTTTCGTTCCGGTCGCTTTTCTCGTCGGTCAAGCGCGCGTTTCCCACTAGTCCAGTCGTTGCAGTGTTTGGCGCTGCCGGCGGCAAGGCGCAGGAGCGCCGCGAGCAGCTTCCGCGCGAGGCCGCACCATATTCCGACCTGATGATCTTTACCAACGAGGACCCGGCTCACGAGGATCCCATGAAGGTCTGTCGCGAGCTTGCCAAACATGTTCCCGACGATACGCCGAACAAGATCATCCTCGATCGCGAGGCTGCCGTGCATGCGGCGTTCAAGGCGGCGCGCGAGGAGTACGTCAACCCCGATGCCCCCACCATTGTCTTGCTGCTGGCAAAGGGTGACGAGGAGCTCATGCACGTGGGCGACGAGTTCGTGCCCATCGAGAGCGACCTTTCGCTGGCCAATCGCCTGATCGATGTTACCCAGTTTGACTAATGAACCATGATGGCGGCGGCGCCCTGAGTGCGCTGTCGCCATAAGCGTGTTCCCTCAATCAAAACATGCCGTCCAAGTCCAAACCCTTCTACGTAAACGGAGTAACCATGTCCCACAACACCTTGCCGACCGTTGCCGAGCTTTCGGGCGAGATGCGCGAGCGCTTGGCCAAGGTCAAGTACGTCTTTACCGACCTGGATGCCACGATGCTCGCGCCCGGCTCGTGCGTGCTGCGCGACAACGACGGCAACCCCTCGACCAAACTCGTCGAGGCCGTCGTGGCGCTCGCTCGCGCTGGCATTCAGGTGGTTCCCACCTCGGGCCGCAACCGTACCATGATCCACGAGGACGCGCGCGTGCTCGGCCTCAACTCCTACATTGGTGAGATGGGCGGCCTGGTCATGTACGACCTCAAAGCCAACGATTGGGAGTATCTGACTGGCGACATGCCTTACGACCCCGCCTGCGGCCTTACTCCGCACCAGGTGATCGAGCAGACCGGCGTGTGCGAGAAGATCCTCGCCCGCTGGCCGCATAAGATCGAGTACCACA
>CABMPS010000062.1 GCA_902388545.1 uncultured Collinsella sp. | reverse complement strand
CATTGGAAAAAAACAGATTCCACAAGAACTGGAAACAAAAATATTGAAACGGATTTATTTTTCCTTCCCGCAGCGCACGCGAGCGGCTCACGCGAAAGGAAGAGGTACGGCCCGCCCTCGTTACCGATATAGGTGCCCATATTGCCCAGGCTACCCACACCGTTATACGTCGCCTCAATGGAGAACACGAAGGTGTCGCCCATATACACGGCCTCGAAAGGCGAGACTGACGAGGGAAGGACTAGCTGGGCACGTTTGGTGTTGTTGCCATCGGTCAGATCGATTGCCGTTATGCCGTAGTAGACGCCTTCGTCGTTGCGGACACGCGGCGAGATGGTCAAAATGCCGTCGCTCGCGCGCGGGGCCGATGCAAAGCGGCCCATCGATTTCCAAACTACCTCGGCCTTGGATTCATCAAGCGAGCGACGATAGCAAAACGAATCACTACTCGTTTTATTGCCGCCTGCCGAAGGCATTTTATACCAGATGACCGATGACCCGAACGCCGTAAACAGGGGCGGATCATAGTCCTTGCCACCTCGATCGAGCTCAGCCACGTCGCCAGAGAGCGAAGCGCCCGACAGATTTTGAGCGTAGAGCTTCCACGATGAGTTGGCAAAGTTCATCTCGACCCAAGCAAACACGCCATCGCCGGCACGGACATCGTAAAAAGCATATCCCGTGCCCTCGATAGGATCCTCGATTAATGTGGTAAGCGAGCCATCGCCCAGGTTGAGCACACCAAGCGTATTGGCATGCAGGGCAGAAGCAGGCGCCATCATCGCGGCGGCGTAGTCGCCATCGCAGTAGTACAGCAGCGTGCCCAGTGGCAGCGTCCACGACGCCGCCGGCTCAAGATCGATATCAACAGCTTCGTACTCATCAGTGATCGAGACAATCTTCGAATCGTCCTTGATAACCTGCGGCTCGCCGGCGGCATCGTCGCTGGTGCCCGTTTTTTTCGAGCAACCGGCAAGCACCGTGGCAGCGCCCGCGGCAGCACCGCCGAGCACAAAGCCACGGCGCGATATTCCATTCTTGATGTGGTCGGCGATACCCATTAGGCGATCTCGGCGCGAGCGGCCTCGATAGCGCGTGTAAGCTGGTCGGCGCAGGAGGTCTTTTTCATACCGCAGGTATTACCGGCGAGAACCTCGATTACGCGATCAGCAGGAGCGCCCTCGACCAGCTTGGAGATAGCCTTGAGATTGCCGTCACAGCCGCCGGTAAACTCAACGCCCAGCACCTTGCTGCCATCGTCAGAGAGATTGAGATGAATATTGCGAGAGCATACACCCTGCGGCTTGTAGTCAAAACTAATCATTGAGATCCCCTCTCAGAAAGAAATTTCAGACGTCTATTATCCCCGCCTGGGCCGACTTATGATCGCAAGCACCGATTCAACATCCTACGATGCATGGACTCGCGGGGGCAAGATTAGCAGTCCGCACCCTGTGCGTGGACCGTGCGCTTCTCCCGATACATATTGTGGTCGGCGACACGATATACATCGGCCAGCGTATTTCCAGCCGTCTCGACGGTCGCCACGCCAATCGATGCGCTGACCGTCAGGGCCTCATCGCTTACCGCGGCAAGACCGAGACGAAGATCCTGTTCCAGCCCGAGCGCAGACTCGTTGTCAGTATGGGGGCAAACCAGCAAAAACTCGTCGCCGCCAAGGCGCATCGGCAGATAATCCGCACCAGCCACCCGCCGCAGCACGGACGCCGTCCGTCGCAGCAGTTCATCCCCCATCTCGTGACCATAGATGTCGTTGGTCCGCTTGAGATAATTGCAGTCCAACATAATCACGCTCACGGGCAAGTCCTCGTTTACCAGGCTATCTCCGCGCGATTCAAGATAGTTGCGGTTGCGAAGCCCCGTCAGTTTGTCTTGATATGACAGCTCCTCGGCATGCTTGACCATCGATATGTTGTGCGTCGCCACGACGACTGACTCCAGCCGGCCTTGCTCATCGCGATGCTGGGGGACAACCTGTAGCGAGTACCAAGCGCCTCGACAATCTCGCACCTCGGCAGCCAAGTACGGTACGCCCTCCATACGTTCACGAAGCGAACTTATATCTACGAGTCCCACAACCGCTTCGCGGCTTTCGGGGCTCACGATATCCCGGCAGACCGTGTCCATAAAGTCATATGCCTCGCTGTGCTCGGCAAATATTTTCGCTATCGCCGGCGACATATTGATCCCCTCGATCTCGAGGGTGTCGAGATGCAAAAGGAAGGTCGAATCGTAGATGGCGCTTATGGCATTGATAATGCCGAGCTGTTTATCCTTTTCGACCAAATTGCGGTGGTCAACGATATTTCGAGCCAACAGCACCACGACCCAAAACGCAAGACACACCAAGACGCCGACGGCGACAAATGAAATCCTGTCAGACATGACCTCAGATTTGGGATATAGCGCAAACAGGCGGTAGTCCTTATATGCCGCACGCACGGCATACCATTCGTCTCCTCGATATTCGATGCGCGTCAGGCCGTCGTCTTTCCACTCAACTCCTACGCTGGTGAGGAGTCGGGCGAGCGACACGTCAGCATCGGCACTGTTGGATGAGACAATCTCCGCATCCTCCATAACAAGCACCGTGGGACCCTGGTGGAAGGTACTGTTCGAAAGCACGTCGGCTATGGCATATGAATAGTCGTCCGCCGTATCGGAAACAAGTGAGCGGTATGCCAGGGCAACGCCGTCGCCATACGGAACAGCACAGACGGCAAAAACGACACCACGGCGCTCATCGACAGTTGAGTAGGTCACTTTGGAACCTTGATACATCGATGCGACCGGCGAACAGGCCAACTCATCTCGCCACAACATGAGCGGATCGCGACCATCGATGTCGTAGTGGGCAGCCATATGGCCATCGGAGTCCATGACCATCAGCCCCGAAAGGTTCTCGGCATGGACAAATTGCTCGATAAGATCGTCGTTAACCTCAACGCGATCAGAGGACAGGAACGTCGCAAACGATTCAACCGCGGCGAGCAAATCGTGCGTCGCCTCGGTTTTTCTCCCCTGTTCGTAGCGGTCATATTTTTCGCAAGCGTTCTCCAAAAACACCATGGTTTCTTGGCCAAACCCAAGCGTTTTTTCGAGGCAGCGATGGGTTCCAACCGTATACAACAGGCCTAA
Source organism: uncultured Collinsella sp. (assembly GCA_902388545.1). Lineage (GTDB taxonomy): Bacteria > Actinomycetota > Coriobacteriia > Coriobacteriales > Coriobacteriaceae > Collinsella. The sequence continues at coordinate 6,657 of CABMPS010000062.1, read as the reverse complement.
CAAGACGGCGCTGACAATAACGCTGGCAGCTATGACGTTCAGAGTCTTTCGACTCAAGCGGTGCTCATCAGTTGTCATGAATTTCCTCCTTGCCCGCGCGTCGTCGCTCCTGTCTTGTAATTGCCCACAATACGGTCAATCGTGCCATCTCGATCCATGTCGAACAGCGCGGTATTGAGATCCTTTACGACCAATCCTTCATAGCTGTCATCAAACGCGACGCCCAGGTCAACCGTCATAACATTGTCGGCAAACACACGGTAAACGCCGGGATACTGAGCAACGAGTCGGTCAAGCGACTGGACATCCGCCATGCAGCAGTCAACGTACCCTTTGACTAGAGCGGCTTTGCAGAGTTCGGCAGAGCCATATGATTTGATTTGAACGTCCGACGAGACCCCCAGATCCCCCGCAAGCAATCGGCGTTCACTCACCGAACCCGCAATCACCGCAATGGTCTTACTTCCATCGAGATGTGCCAAGGACTTGATGCCACTCGTTTTCTTGGCGGCAACCGAGACCGTCACGGTTAGACACGGCTCGGTCCAGTAATACTTATCCTCGCGATAACAGGGAGAATAGTCACACCACAGGCAATCGATATCACCGTTTTTGAGCAGCCGGTCGCGATCGTTCCAGTCAATATCGACAAACTGTGGCTTGAGCCCCGCACGCTTGCAGGCCTCGCGGGCGATGTCGATATCGATACCGGCGTAATCGCCCGTGGTATCGACATACACATAGGGGTCGTTATCCGTAACGCCGATTTTGAGCACCGGGAGATCTCTATCGGCTTCATTCGAGGAGGAAGAACTGCTTCGAACGGTATACGTCAGGGAGCCCGCACAGACGGCAACAAGGAGTATGAGCGTAAACGAGACGATGGTGGCCCGCTTGATGCGTCTGGGCACGTGCCCCCTTTCATCGAAACAGCAGTCGGAGTTCATTTTATTACCCGGGCGCATATGCGACAGTAAAAAAGCGCCTCGCCCAAGACGGGCAAGGCGCCAAAGGTTGAAATGCATCCGCAAGCGGTCGAATTAGGTTAACCCTACTCGAAGCTCAGCTGCTCCAGGCGATCGAAGACCGTATCGATGCGGGTGAGGAAGTCCCACGGATCAAAAATCTCGTCGAGCTTCTCCTGGCTGACGGTGCAGCGCGGATCGGCCTCGAGACGCTCCTTAAAGGTGGGGCCAGAGACACAATCCTGCACCTCGTGCCAGGTGGCCATGGCGTTCTCCTGCACAATGGCGTACGCATCCTCGCGGGTGATACCCGTATCGACGAGGGCAAGCAGGACCTTGGAGGAGAAGATGAGGCCGCGGGTCTTGTTGAGATTGGCCATCATGCGGGCCGGATACAGCTGCAGGCCGTCGATAACGCGAATGAGGCACTGGAACATATGGTCAAGCGCGATGAAGCTATCGGCCTGGGCGACACGCTCGGCGGAAGAGTGCGAAATGTCGCGCTCGTGCCACAGGGCGACGTTGTCGAAGGCGACCTGGGCGTTGGACTTCACGACGCGCGACAGACCGCAGACCTTCTCCATGGTGATGGGGTTGCGCTTGTGCGGCATGGCGGAGCTGCCCTTTTGGCCCTTGCGGAAGGGCTCCTCGGCCTCGAGTGTATCGGTCTTCTGCAGGTTGCGGACCTCGGTCGCGATGCGCTCGCAGGTGGCCGCTGTAGTGGCAAGCACGCCGGCAAGATAGGCGTGGTGATCGCGGCTGATGACCTGCGTGGACAGCGGGTCGTGAACCAGACCCAGGTGCTCACAGACGTACTCCTCGACGAACGGCTCGATGGAGCTGTAGGTGCCGACGGCACCGGAGATGGCACCGAAGGCAACGTTCTTGCGAGCATCCTCAAGACGATCAAGGTCGCGCTTGAGTTCCCATGCCCAAGAGCCAAACTTCATGCCGAAGGTCATCGGCTCAGCATGGATGCCATGGGTGCGTCCGGCGCAGAGCGTATTGCGCTCCTCGAAGGCGCGGCGCTTGCAGATCACGCCGAGCTTCTTGACGTCCTCGATAATCAGGTCACACGCCTGAGTAAGCTGATAGCACAGAGCAGTATCACCCAGGTCGGAGCTGGTCATACCGTAGTGAACCCAGCGACTAGGCTTGGGCTCGCCCTCGGGAACATCGGCGTCGATATATTCCTTCATGTTGGTCAGGAAGGCGATGACATCGTGGCGCGTGACCTCCTCGATCTCATCGACCTTCGCCTTCTCAAAGTTGGCATGGTCGCGGATCCACTGGGCTTCGTCTTTAGAAATGCCGATCTTGCCGAGCTCCGCCTGGGCCTCGCAGGCCAGAACCTCGATCTCCTGCCAAATGGCATACTTGTTCTCGAGGGAGAAGATATGTCCCATCTCCGGGCGGGTATAGCGATCGATCATAGCGGCTCCTTTTTGGTTATTGGCACGTTGGTCGTAACTTAACCATTGTACCGTGCGCGGGTGCGAGTATGGGCAGCAGGCATTAACCTAACATTTTGGAATTGGAGCGGGCATGGGGACATCCGCGCATTTGCTTCGCAAATCCGCACCGGCTGCGGTCGATCTCCTCGGATTCACGGAGACGATGGGGAAGACTTTGTTGAATTGGCCGTCCCAAGGTCTCCCGCGCTCGATGGAGCGGGCAACGGGACGTCCGCGTATTTGCTTCGCAAATCCGCACCGGCTGCGGTCGCCTATCGGCGACCTTGCCTGCTCGCTATAAACGCTTCGCGTTTATTTAACGCTCGCACCCTGTCGGGTTCGAGTCCCGGCACTTTATTGAAAAAGGCACAGTAACGAAACGTTACCGTGCCTGAAATTCGAATGGAGCGGGCAACGGGACTCGAACCCGCGAGTGTCAGCTTGGGAAGCTGATGCCTTACCACTTGGCGATGCCCGCTTGTGTGTTGGCTAGTATAACGCGGTTGTCTTGTTCGATACAAGGGTGGCGATACTTGTTTTAGCTGTGGAGATTCGTTTGAAAATCGCGTCAATTGTGGAGACGAGGACCTTTGACTTCCTGTTCACCTTATCTTCTACCTGCGCTTTTGCTTGATTGTTGTATTTGAGCTCAATTTGTCAGGAATTGGGCAAGCTTTTGGTCAGGCTCCGGTACTTACCCGCATGAACCTCGGGGGTAGCCTCATCCTACGCGTCGCAACGTCCCCATGCGGCGCACGAGGGATAAGGAGCAGCCATGTCCAACGCACCCACGCACTCTGTCCACAGCGCAATCGCAACAGGTCCGCTGCTCCTGCTCCTCTTCCTGCTGTTCGGCTACCTGGCACCGGGAGCCGCATTTGCCGTCGATGGCTACGACCAGCTCGGCTTCCGCACTATCAGCGATGATTGTGGGCCGTTCTTCATCGGCAAGTATGAAGCTCAAGACGCCTCGATTGCCTACTGCATGAACCAGGAACGCCCCGGGCCCACCAAGCCGGGCGGCCCATGGCTCAACTTTGATCAAGGCTGGGTGTGGCTCGACGACGAGTTCGCGGCAATCGTTTGTCACGGATATCCTACCGCCACGTCGTTTGGCGGTTACCATCTTTCACCCGATCGCGCCCGCGCCGCCACCCAACTCGCCGTATGGATGCTCAACGGCACTACCCATGTCGACGGCACCTACTCCTACACGACCGCTCAGGGCAAAACCAAGAGCGGGCACTTTACCGCCGACGATGAAGTCGTGGCGGCTGCGCGGTGGCTCCACGACAGCGCAAAATCAGGAAGCATCAAAGCCGCTCCGCACCGCGCGCGACGCTATCTAGGAACCGTATCGGGCGGCAGCAGACGTCAAGACATGCTCTATGTACTGCCGGCGGTCTCTGTTTCCTTCCAAAAGCAGTCTGCGAACACTGTTATTACCAGCGGAAACAATACCTATCAGTTTACCGGGGCAACATTCGATGTTTTTGAGAGCGCCGGCGACGCACATGTCGGCACCATCAAGATGGACGGCAACGGTCGAGCACAGGCAACACTTCTGCCCAATACGGCATACTACCTAGTTGAAACGAAGGCGCCGGCCGGCTATGTCCCCCGTCGTGATCGCATCGCCTTTACCACGGGGAATGACGGTGGACAGGTCGCCATTGATGAACAGCCCGGCACCATCAACCTGTGTATCGTAAAACTCGATGCCGCGACGAATGCCGGCCCCCAGGTGGGATCTTCACTCGCAGGAGCAGAGTTCACGTGTGTGTCGCAATCAACCCCTGGATGGGCGCAAATCCTCACGACCGACGAAAGCGGTCGAGCCACCCTCACCGATGTCCCCCTAGGAACCTTTACCATCTATGAATCAAAAGCCCCCGAGGGCTACCTGCCATCCAACGATAGCTGGTCCTATACCGTTAGAGCCGACCAGCTCGGTGATTCAGGCGTGGTCGAGATCGAATCGCGCGTTTCCGATATCCCCATTGCGTTTGACCTTGAGATTTCCAAATTCAAGGACTACGGCAATAGCGATCAATCCGGCCTGGAGCAGCCGGCAGGAGGTGTTGTCTTTGAGGTTGTCAGCAACAGCTCTCAGCAGGTTGTTGGCACACTGACCACAAACATCTATGGCTTTGCCTCCACCAAAGATCAGCCCGAAGCATGGTTTGGCGCAGGCAAGCGACCCGCCGGTGTCCACGGAGCCATCCCATACGACCGCGCCGGCTACACCGTTCGTGAGGTTCCGGAAACCGTCCCAGAGGGTTTTAAACGTGCAGGGGAATGGACCGTCGAGGCCAATCAGATTTCCGACGGCGCCGAGCTTCAATATATCGTGGACAACCACGCTCTGTCGACGCATCTCCAGATTGTAAAACGCGATGCCCAAACAGGCGCTTCTGTTCCCCTAGCCGGATTCGCCTTCCAACTCCTCGACAGCAATCACGAACCTGTCTCACAAACTTGCTGGTATCCAGCACATAACGTAATGGATACCTTTACGACTGACGCGACCGGGACCGTCACACTGCCCGAATCGCTCGTGCCGGGCACCTATTATGTACGCGAAACCTCGGCCAAAGAGCCCTATCTTGTCGGCAAAGAGATCGAGGTAAACATACCCGCCGACATGAACCTAACGCCCGTTGCAATCGCCTCGTATTATGACCACGCCGCGACCGGAAACATCAGGATCGTTAAAACCGATGTCGTAGACGGCAGCAGCCTCGCGGGCGCCATCTTTGAGATCCGTGCCTCGGGTGATATCGTGCGCCCCGACGGTAGCATTGCCGCGCTCAACGGTGAGACTGTCGCTACCGTCACAACGGATGAAACTGGAGAAGCACGCGCGGACGACCTCCCGCTGGGATCTGGCACCGCACGCTACGAGGTTGTCGAGACTCAAGCGCCGGCAGGCTTCTTACTCGACCGGACGCCCCATATCGTAGACCTCGCTTATGCCGACCAGAAAACACCCGTTGTAGAAGCACGGCTTAACGTATCCGACGATTACACCAAGGTTGATATCTCCAAGGTCGATGCAAGCGGAGAGCAGGAAGTGAAAGGCGCACAACTCACCTTATATGGTCCCGATAAAACCGAAATAGACTCCTGGACCTCATCCGACAAGCCGCACCGCGTCGAACATCTTGCACCCGGCACCTACTCGTTGCGCGAAATGATGTCTCCGCGGACCTATGACCTTGCCGAGGAGATAACGTTTGAAATAAAGGATACGGGAGAAGTCCAATCCGTCGCGATGAAGGATGCGCCCATCGAGATCAAAGGACAGGTCGACAAGCGTCAGGAGCTTGTCCAACCTATCGGGAAGGGTCTGCTGGCCAACGGCGATGGTAAAAATCGCGCCGCAACGCAAACCAATACGGACGGTCTTTTCTCCTATACCATCGACGCTCGAAACGATTCAGCTACCTGGGTTGATGAGTTCACAATTACCGATGATCTTGAGTGCGCCGAGGACGATACGGCGAGATTCGTCTCAATCGAAACCCCCGTCGCCATCGGCGACCTCAACGGTCTGTGCAACGTGTGGTATCGCACGACGCCGTTGGACTCGACAGACACCGATGAGCCGGCAAACGCGACACTTGACGATGGGCACGAAAATCCTTGGCTTGAGTCCGACGAAGTAAAAGAGAGTCTGGGTGAAGATTGCCGCCTCGTCGATTACGACGGCTGGCACCTCTGGAAGGCGGATGTCTCGACCACGGAATCCGCCACACTCGAGGCGAAAGAACTCGACCTTGCATCCAATACCGTCGTAACGGGCATTCGTATTGAATACGGTGCGGTAGCCGCCGACTTTACGACTCAAAGCGATACGGATTCTTGGACCCGCGATGATCTCAAAGATGAGCACGACGACCTTGACGATGCCAAAGCAATCCTTGGCACAGATGCTCGGGGCGCAGTCGTGCACATGCAGGCAACGTCGACTTATACGCCCCAAACCGCACTCACCAACAGCGCGCGCGTCGATCTTTGCCGCAACGGCGGCGGCGATAAACTTGAGTCACATGACGAGGACCGTGTCATTCAACGCTGTACCCTACCGCAGGACCTACCGGCAACAGGATCAGCTCCCATCGCCGCTTGCATCACCGCGCTCCTGACCTCGGGTGCCGCAGCCCTATGGTTCGCTCGCCTTAGGTCAATCCCAAAGAAGCGCTAGCGCGATGAAAAAGCGGGCGAGCCAGTCCCCC
>CABMPS010000061.1 GCA_902388545.1 uncultured Collinsella sp. | reverse complement strand
GATGACACCGATTGGGTCATGCAGCCGCTCCTCGAGAAGCAGGCCGTCGCCGTCAAGCAGGCCTACGACTGCCTCACCCACGGCCTCACCACCGTCTGCGAGATCGGCCGCTTTGGTATCCAGATCCGTGACTGCATCGACAAGGGCGTCTTCAAGGGCCCGCGCGTTCTGGCAACCGGTCTGGGCTTCTGCCGCGTTGCCGGTCACGGCGACTCCCACCACTGCACCCAGGAGCTCAACAAGGAATCCCACCCCTGGGGCGACCAGGTCGACGGTCCTTGGGATCTGCGCAAGGCCGTCCGCCGTCGCCTGCGCGAGAACCCCGATGCCATCAAGATCTGGGCTACCGGTGGCGGCATCTGGCGCTGGGACTCCGGCCGCGACCAGCACTATTGCTCCGAGGAGATCCAGGCCGTGGTCGAAGAGGCAAAGATGGTCGGCATCCCCGTGTGGAGTCACTGCTACAACAACCACGCCGCTGCCTACGATTCCGTTCGCTTTGGCTGCGAGCAACTGATCCACGGCTTCGATATCGATGAGCGCACCATGGACCTCATGGCCGAGCAGGGCACCTTCTTCACCCCGACGATCGCCTTCCTGCCCACCTGGTACGCCACCTATCCGCCCGTCTACGTCCCCGAGCTGCACGACAAGTACGAGGGCACCCTGGTCGAGAAGGAGCTGCAGCGCAACTACGACTGCCTGCGTGAGGCCAAGAAGCGCGGCGTCGTCATGACGATCGGCTCCGACTCCTTCTCCTTCGTCACCCCGTACGGCACCTGCTCCATCGAGGAGATGTACGAGTTCGTCGACAAGATCGGTTTCACCCCGGTCGAGACCATCACCTGCGCCACCCTCAACGGTGCCAAGATGTGTCACATCGAGGACGAGACCGGTTCCATCGAGGCCGGCAAGTGCGCCGACCTGCTGGTCGTCAACGGTGACGTCGCCGCCGACATCCACGTGCTCAACACCGACAACATGGACGTCATCATGAAGGACGGCTGGATTGTCGAGGCCGGCACCTTCGGCGAGGCAAACAAGTACAGCGCCTAAGCTACCGTTCATCGATGGCTGGATGTAAAACACAGTTTTTGATTGCATAATGCAATGGAGAGGGTCGCTTGCGGCCCTCTTTATTGCTATGGGTGCTAAGGACAAGAGGGGATGACGGTGGATTTAAACAGGCTGATTCTGGGCAAGAGCTACAACTCTACCAAGGTCTTTCGTACGGCCCAGCATGTGGTTCAGGCCATCCTGCTCGGTATTGTCGTTCCGGCGCTTATCCTGCTGCTTATCTGGGATTTAACCGATAATCCCAATCCCGTTCCGGGCGTTGTCGTTATTGCCGGCCTGGTCATGCTGTGCTTCTTTTTCTCGTATGTCTTTGTGGTCCCCGACGACCTCACATCGAGCGCAACCGACCGTACGCTCGCCATCGCATCAAAAATATTCGCCTACACGTCGCGCGGCCTTACGCCCGAAGCGGCCCTGGGCGCCTCTAAAATTATCCTGTCCGAGACCATCGCCTCTGCCATCTGCTTTACCGATGGTAAACAGGTGTTGGCAAGCTGGGGCGAGGACTCGGCAAAGTGCCCTGCCGGCACCCCGGTTGTGCTCAAGACCACGCTCAACGTGATCGAGTCCGGCGAGCAGAGTGTATTTTCGCGCGACGCCTCCAATGAGACGGGCGGCTATTTTCCCCGCCTGCGCGCTGGCATTGTCGCGCCGCTTACCGTGCGCGGGCATTGCGTGGGTACGCTCGAGCTGTACTATCCCCGCCTGAGCAGCATCGATATGCGCCAGACGGCGTTGGCCTCGGGTTTTGCCGACCTCATCTCCACGCAGCTCGCCAGCTTTGAGCTCGAGCGCCAGGACGAGCTCACAGCCCGCGTGGAGCTTCGGGCCCTGCAGTCGCAGGTCGACCCGCATTTTCTGTTCAACACCATTAGCACGATCGTGTCGCTCGTTCGAACCGAGCCCGACAAGGCGCGATCGCTGCTCATCGATTTTTCCAATTACTATCGTCAGACGCTTTCTGACTCCGATACGCTCACCACGCTCGAGCACGAGGTGGAACAGGGCACCCGTTATATCAATCTTATGCAGGCCCGGTATGGCGACGGCCGTCTGCGCGTCTCGGTCGATATCGACTTTGAGGTGCGCGATTGCATGGTGCCGCCGTTTATCTTGCAGCCGTTGCTCGAAAACTGCATCAAGCACGCGCAGCGCGAGACCGAGCCGCTTTCTATTCGTGTTAGGGCTTTTGAGACCGATGACGGCTTGGAGATCATCGTCGAAGATGACGGCATCGGTATGAGCGAAGAAGTCTGCGCGCATCTGTTTGAGCAGCATCGCCGAGAGGAGCCCGAGAGCATTACCGCCGACGGATCCATCAAGCGAGGTTGCGGCCTGGCGCTCTTCAACGTGCTTCAGCGCATCCATTTCTTTTACGGAGAAGATTCCGGCATGCGCGTGAAGTCCCAGGAAGGCGTGGGAACACAGGTCATCGTTGAATTGAACGGCGAGCCGCATGAACCGGCGCCGTTGACGGTGTAGCACGCGGTTGGATTGAGAAAAAAGAGGGGAAGCGCATATGTCCGAAGGCTGGAACATCTTGGTAGTTGACGACGAGCCTCCTATTAGGGCTGAGCTACGCTATCTGTTGGAAAAAGATGCACGTGTGGGACAGATTGCCGAGGCGGGCAATGTCACCGAGGCCGTGGAGTCGATTCTGTCGAACAAGCCCGACGTGCTGTTTTTGGATATCACGATGCCCGGCCGCTCGGGAATCGAGCTTGCCGAGACGCTGCAGAACCTAAAAACGCCGCCGGTCGTGGTGTTTGTGACGGCATTTGCCGAGTATGCGGCCGATGCCTATAACCTCGATGCCATTGATTACGTCGTCAAGCCGGTCGAGGATGCCCGCCTGTCAAAGGCGCTCGATAAGATCGAGGCCGCCCTGGGCGTTCGTCGTGTCGTCCATGCTCCGCGCCAGCCCTTGCGCCTGACGGTGGATCGCGGGGGCAAAAAGGTGTTCATCCCCGTGGCGGATGTCTGCTACTTTGAGGCGCGTGCCGATTTTTGCAACGCCGTCTGCGCCGAGGGAACATATCTGATCAATGAGTCGATCTCTTCGCTCGAACGTCGCTTGGGCTCCGAGGGCTTTATTCGCGTTCATCGCAGCTATCTGGTCAATTTGGAAGACGTGCACAATGTTGAGATTGGCTCCACGGGGTTGATGGAGCTCAGGCTCGACCGCGTGAGCTCGACGGTGCCGGTGTCCCGTCGTCGTGCCGCCGAGGTCAAGACGCACCTGGGGCTTGCGTAAGAGGCTTGCGTGCCGTCGTTTACCATCGCAGGTTTGGCATGGGCGCGCGGTGGGCATAATGGGTGGCATCGAATGAAATCGAAAGGATCATTATGCCCGCGCTTATCACCCATCATCTGTTTGGCGAGGAAAGCATCGACCGTCTTCCGCAGGGCGTCATCACGTCCGATGAAGAGCGCATTGCCTTTATCTTGGGCAACCAAGGCCCCGACCCGTTTTTCTTTCACATTCTGACACCGCGTGTTTCCGACTGCACGCTGCTGGCGCAGGTCATGCATCGGTCGCGCATGTCTCGCCAGTTCGCGTGCCTGCGCGATGGCGTGTCGCATCTGCTGCCGCGCGACGCCAGCTTGGGTCGTGCCTTTGCGCTGGGCCTGCTGTCTCATTACGTGCTCGACCGCAACGCTCACCCCTTTGTCTATGAGCAACAGTTTGGCATCGTGGAGTCCGATTCAGAGCTTGAGGATTCGAGCAGTCAGGTCCATGCCGTGATCGAGAGCGACCTGGATGTACTGATGCTGCAGCTTAAACGCGATGGCGCTACGGTTGACGATTACCCGCCGGCGGGCGAGATCGTCACCACCGATCGCATCAATCGCGTGGCCGGCGTGCTGATGAGCTATGTTGCCGGACGCGTGTACGGCATTGACATTCCGGCGGGGGAGTACGGTGCTGCCGTTGCCAATATGCAGCGACTTTACCGCGCGATTGAGCCGGCCGGCTCCGTAAAGACGCGCGCGATCTCGCTGGTTGAGGGCTTGGTGCACGATTATTCGCTGCTCGACGGCCTTGCGCACCGCGTGACGACCGAGCTGCCCGAGCGTACCGGCAACCTGGGCCACTTGGCATGGAAGAACCCCTTTACCGATGAAGTCTCGACCGAGAGCTTCCCCGAGGTCTTTGACCGCGCGCTGCTCGATTACGAGTGCACGGTTGCCCGCTTTATCGAGACCGGCGATATGGAAGCCGTGACCAACCATGTCAATTACAGCGGTCGCGTGCTCGGCGCCGACGAGGAGTTCGACCGCGAGGAGTAGGGCCCATGCGTGCCCCTTTGCCGAATCCTTACCGGCGCTTCTGGACAATTGGGGTACGATGAACTAACTGCATATCGGGCGAATACGAAGGGTCCCTGTCCATGAAATACACCAAGCTCGAGCGTAACTGGGTCATGTACGATGTGGGAAACTCGGCCCTCGTGCTGCTCAATACCTCGGTGGTGCCCATCTACTTTAACGCCATCAATACCGGTGCTTCCTCGGCAGACCTGGTGGTCGCTTGGGGCAACGCTCAGACGATTGCCTCGCTGGTCATTGCCATGCTCATGCCCATTCTGGGCGCGCTTGCCGATTACGCCGGCAACAAGATCAAGTTCTTCTTGGGCTTCTTCCTCACGGGCCTGGTTCTTTGCCTGGCGCAGGCTATCCCAATGTCCGCCATGGCATTTTTGACTGTGTACGTGCTGTGCACCATCGGCCTCAACTCTTCTATGACGTTCTACGACGCTATGCTGCCCGACATTACCACCGACGAGCGCATGGACGTCGTGTCCAGCTCGGGTTATGCCTGGGGCTACATCGGTTCCACTGTGCCGTTCATCATCTGCCTGGCGCTTATCATGGGTGGTCCCGCTCTTGGTGTCCCCACCATGCTGGCAACGCGTCTGTCGTTTATCATCACTGGTGCCTGGTGGCTCATCTTTACCCTGCCGCTCATTCGCACCTATAAGCAGAAGTACGGTCGCGAGCGCGGTCCCGAGGACACTATCGGCCACATCGTGGGCGGCGTGTTCTCCGAGGTCGGACACACCATGCGCGAGATCGCCCACAACAAGACCGTGCTGGTCTACATGATCGCGTTCTTCTTCTATATCGACGGTGTGCACACGGTCATTTCCATGGCAACCAGCTACGGATCGGCCTTGGGCATCGATTCGACCCAGTTGGTCCTGGCGCTGCTCGTTACGCAGTTTGTGGCCTTCCCGTCCGCCATCATCTACGGTAAGCTCGCCGGCCGCGTGGGCACGCTCAACATGATCTTGGTGGCAGTCGCCGCCTATATGGGCATCGTGCTCTTTGCCGCGTTCTTCCTCAAGACTGCCTTTGAGTTTTGGGTGCTTGCCATTTTGGTCGGCCTGTTCCAGGGCGGCGTGCAGGCGCTCAGCCGCAGCTACTTTGGCCGCATTATTCCCAAGGAAAAGTCCAACGAGTACTACGGCTTCTTTGATATCTTTGGCCGCTATGCAAGTGTTATGGGCACCTTCTTGGTGTCGGTCGTCACCTCGCTGACCGGCAACCCGTCGCTGGGCGTCCTTTCCATTGGCGTGCTGCTGGTCGTTGGCTTTATGCTACTGGTCCGCCTGTCCCGCATGACTCGGGCGGCAGAGCATGCCGCATAGGAGCGAGCGGCTATTGTGCCTGTCCGCGATACTCTTTTGGGGTTATCCGCAATAAACATTGCGACTTGCGAGCAATGATTTGCCCAAGTGGGTATGATGGAATCAGCTAGGTCGCGGGGCGTCGCCTGTGTTTGGCGGCGTCCCGTTTTTGTGTTGCAGGGAGGGTAAGGCATGAACGCCACGGTCGTGATTCCAACGTATTGGGCGGGCGATGACGCTTGCGCAAACGCCCCTGGCACCTATGACCATTCGACGCGACTCAACGCCGACAATCCCGAACTCGACCGCTGCCTGGCCTCGCTTGAGCAGGTGTGCGACATCCCGCGCATCATCCTTTTGGTGGTCTGTCCTGTTTCTGCCACAGCCGATGTGTCGCTGCGCGTGCACGAGATTGTCGACGCGCATCCCACGCTCAAGGTCACCGTTGTCACCAACACCCAGGCCTCGCGCATCGCAGACCGGGTTGCTCAGATCGCGCCCAAGGGTTCGGGCGAGTGCGTGAGCCTGCGAGGCTACGGTGCCATCCGCAACATGGGGCTAGCCTGTGCCGCTGTGCTGGGGCATGACGCGGTTATCTTTTTGGATGACGATGAGACTGTCATCGACGCCGACTTTATGAAGCGCGCGACCTATGCGTTGGGGCAGCAGACGCGTCAGGGCTTGCCGATCTTGGTCAAGAGCGGCTATTTCTACGATCGCGACGGCTCGCCGCTGGCTCCCACGGACAAGGCGGGCATCTGCCATCGTTGGTGGACCAAGCGCATCGAGTTCAACCGTTGGATGAAAAAGGCGCTCTCGGGCACCCGCATCTCGCGCTCCAACTACGTGTGCGGCGGCCTGATGGCCCTGCACGCCCGCGCCTTTACGCGTGTGGCCTTTGACCCGTTTATCACCCGCGGCGAGGACTTGGATTACCTCTTTAACATGCGTATGTTTGGCTACGACGTGTGGTTCGATAACGAGTGGACCGTGCGCCATCTGCCTCCGGAGTCCGAAAAGCGCTCACCGCGCTTTATGCAGGATGTATACCGTTGGTACTACGAACGGGCCAAGTTGACGTTCGCCGCGCATCAAAAGGAGCTCATCCCCGTTACGGCGGCATCGCTCATGCCCTACCCGGGCCCGTGGATTTCGCGCGAGCTCGACGACCGCGTGCGCAAGACCGCTATGGTCCGCAGCGTGTTTACCCGCGAGCATGAGGGCTACCTGCGCATTTGGCGCCATGGTATCGGCGAGGCAAAGGCCTATGCGCGCCAAAACGCTGCAAGCTACCTGCGTTTCCAGAGCTTTTGGCCCAAGATCATGGACGGGCTTTGGCGTGACGCACAACTGATCAGTATCCTGGAGGGGGCCGAATGATCGACCGCCGCGCCCAGCGCGATAGTTCAATATCAATCTTTCGCATCATTGCCGTTGCATGCGCCATTTGCGTGCTGGTGTACTTTATTTTTGCCTTGGTGACCGGTATCGAGCCGATCGCCACGGTGATTGCCTGCGCGCTGCTGTGCATCTTTCTGTGCATCTTTATCTTTTTGACGCTCAATCCCGATTCGGTGCGCTCCCAGTACACCGAGGAGACGCTCTCGGTGGCCTCGGCCATGCTCGAGGACATTAAGGGCGGTCTGACGCAGGAGTCGGCGCGTTTGGTGTGCCGGCGCATTTTGCCCGAGACGCGCGCCATGACGGTGGCCATCACCGACGAGGACAACGTGCTTGCCTGCGCGGGCGAGTTTGAGGAAAAACTGCTGCCCGATACTCCCATCCACACGCTTGCCACACGCTACGTTATCGAACATGGCATCGTGCAGTCGTTCAACCGTATGGTGGATGTCGTGGGCTCGGACGGCTCGCACAACCAAGTTCCCGCCGGCATTATCGCCCCCATCAAGGTGGGCGATCGTACCGTCGGCACGCTCAAGTTCTACTACAAGACCCCGCGCGCCGTCGACCGTACCCAGTATGCGCTTGCCTCGGGCTTTGCCGAGATCTTGTCCACGCAGCTCGCCATCCACGAGCTCGAGGTGCAAAAGGAACTCACGGCGCGCGCCGAGGTGCGTGCGCTGCAGGCGCAGATTAACCCGCACTTCCTGTTCAACACGCTGAACACCATTGCATCGTTTACGCGCACCGACCCGCTGCGGGCCCGCGAACTGCTTCGTGAGTTCTCGTCGTTCTATCGCGCCACGCTCGACAACTCGGGGTCGCTTATCCCGGTCTCGCGCGAGGTCGCACAGACCAAGCGCTACCTTACCTTTGAGAAGGCCCGCTTTGGCGAGGACCGCGTGCTTGCGACGTTCGATGTGTCCGAGGACGTGGAAGATACGCTGGTGCCGGCGTTCGTGATCCAGCCGATTGTCGAGAACGCCGTACGTCATGGTATGGGCGATGACGACGCCCTGAGGATCGACGTGACCGTTCACCAAGACGGCGAGGATGCAATCTTGATTGCCGTGGCCGATAATGGCGTGGGCATGGATGAGGGTACCGCCGCCAGACTGTTTGACGAGCGCTCTGCCCGTCCCGACGCCAGCTCTCCCCAGGGTGGCGGCGCCGGTGTGGCCATGCACAATATTTCGGAGCGCATCCATCGCTTTTATGGGCCGCACTCCTATACGCGTGTCGAATCGGCGCCGGGCAAGGGCACCAAAGTGCTCCTTCATCTTGATTTGTCAGAGAGCATCTTTGACATTCAAGAGTAAAATAAAAGGCTACGGGCTCAACGTCATGCGACGGATGCCCGGCGTAGTTAGTTGACGAAAGGTTTTATCCCTATGCTGCGTGCGATGATTGTGGATGATGAGGCGCCGGCTCGCTCGGAGCTTCGCTTCCTGCTCGAGCAAACGGGCAAGATCGGCACGATCACGGAGGCGTCGAGCGTCCGCTCCGCCATCGAGATGCTTATGGAAAGTCGCGTGGATGTCGTGTTTCTCGATATCTCGATGCCCGGTGCCTCGGGCCTGCAACTTGCCGAGGCGCTGCATAAGCTCAAAAATCCGCCGGCGATCGTGTTTGTGACTGCGTATAGCGACCATGCGGTCGAGGCATTCGACGTGGATGCCGTCGATTATCTGATGAAGCCGGTCGAGGAAGCTCGCTTGGATCGCGCGATCGAGAAGGTCATGCAACGCGCCAAGCCGGTTACGGACAGCAAGGTGACCATCGAGCGTATCCCGGTGGAAAAGGGCGGCCGCAAGGTGCTCATTCCCGTGGACGACATTCGCTTTATCATGGCCAAGGACGATTACTCCTGCATCTATACCGTCGATGATCGCTTTTTGTCGACGACCTCGCTGGCGCAGTTTGAGGCCAAGCTCTGCGACTTTGGCTTCTTCCGTGTTCACCGCCGCTATATCGTCAACCTAGCGTGCGTCACGGACGTCGAGACGGTGCCCTCGGGCGCCATCCAGCTGGGCATTACGGGCGTCGACGAACGCGTGCCGGTTTCTCGCCGCCGCGTCGTGCCGCTCAAGAAGGCCCTGAGTCTCTAGCACGCTGGCCCCGCAGCCCTGTAGACCCATCGTCTGCGGAGCCGTGGGGCCTTTTTTGTATGTATCTGCCGAATCGTTTTTTGCGGAAGGGATCCCATGAACAGTGCAAGCGCCAAGCGTATCGACATCATCTCGGACACCCACGGCTATTTATCGCCTGCGCTCTTGGATGAGCTTGAGGGCGCAGACCTGATCATCCACGCCGGCGACCTCACGTCAGAGATGGACTACGAGCACCTATGCACCATCGCCCCCGTGCGGGCCGTCTTGGGCAACAACGATTACTACCGCGACTACGGCCCCGATGTAGACCGTCTTGCACTCTTTACCTACGAAGGCCTCAAATTCGCCGTAGCCCACTACCGCGAAGACCTTCCGGTGGGATCCGTAGACGTAGCCATCAACGGTCACACCCACGTAACCAAAGAAGCCCAAGTAGGCCGCTGCTTAGTCCTCAACCCGGGCAGCGCCAGCTACCCCAGAGGCACCCGAGGCCCCACCATGGCCAGAATGCTCGTTAAAGACGGCAAGATCCTAAGCACCAAGTTTATTGACTTGGACTAACCGCAACAAAAACGGGGGATGCAAGCCGCATCCCCCGTTTTTGTTTC
>CABMPS010000060.1 GCA_902388545.1 uncultured Collinsella sp. | reverse complement strand
GATTCAGGCCGTGCGCCGCGCCGCCGGCATTGAGCTTTCGGCCGCGCTTGCCCGCGAGCTCGAGACCGTTCAGGTCCCCAAGTTTGCCACGGACGAGTATTCCTGCCGCCGCGTGCCCGGCGTCGATTCTAGCGAGGTGCGCTAATGGCTGCCAAACTCATCGATCTTTCCTTTACGCTCAACGGTCGCAAGGTCAAGGTTCAGATTGCCCCCGATACCATGCTCTTTGCGCTGCTGCGCGAGCAGGGTTGCGCGTCGGTGCGCTGCGCCTGCGAGACCACCAACTGCGGCCTGTGCACGGTGTGGCTCGACGACGATCCGGTGCTGAGCTGCTCGGTTCCCGCCGCGCGCGTCGAGGGCCGCTCCGTCACCACGCTCGAGGGTCTCAAGGCCGAGTCCGAGACGCTCGCTCGCGCCATGGCTGCCGAAGGTGCCGAGCAGTGCGGTTTTTGCGCTCCCGGCCTCATCATGAACGTGCTGGCGCTTGCCCGCGCCGCCAAGGAGGACCCGAGCCTCGTCGCCACGCGCGAGGAACTCTCGCGCCAGCTGGCTGGCAACCTCTGCCGTTGCAGCGGCTACGAGAGCCAGCTGCGCGCCATCGTCCGCTTCCTTAACGAGTCCGGCGTGCGGGTGGGCTTCGAGATGCCCGAGCTGCCGGTCAACGACACGAGCTCTGACGGCGTCACCTACAAGCAGATTACCCACAAGCAGCCCAAGAAGGACTCGAAGGCCCTGCTCGAGGGCCGTCCCGTCTACACGGGCGATATGGTGCCCGCCGGTGCGCTCATCGTCAAACTCAAGCGCAGCCCCTATGCCCGCGCCAAGATCCGCTCCATCGATACGTCGCGCGCCCTGAAGGTGCCCGGCGTGGTGGGCGTCTACACCTACGAGGACGTTCCCAAGCGCCGTTTTACCATTGCCGGCCAGAGCTATCCGCAGCCGAGTCCCTACGACCGTCTGATTCTCGAGAACCTCGTCCGCTACCAAAACGAAGAGGTGGCGATCGTCGCCGCCGAGACCGAGGAGGCCGCCGATAAGGCGCTCAAGCTCATCAAGGTCGACTACGAGGTGCTCGAGCCTCTGCTCGACTTTACCCAGGCGCTCGATAACGACATCGTGGTCCACCCCGAGGGCGACGTGACCTTTATGTTCCCGCAGGGCGGCGATGTTCCGCGCAACCTGGTGTGCAGCGGTACCAGCGATTATGGCGATCTGGACGAGGCCTTCGCCCAGAGCGACATCGTCTTTGAGCGCACCTACACCAGCCAGGCCACGCAGACCGCGCCCATGGAGACCTTCCGCGCCTTTGCGACGACCGATGCGTTCGGGCGCATTTCGGTGACCACCTCCACGCAGGTGCCCTTCCACGTGCGCCGCATGGTCGCGCAGTCGCTCGACATTCCGCAGTCGCAGGTGCAGGTCATTAAGCCGCGCATCGGCGGCGGCTTTGGCTCCAAGCAGACGGGCTGCTGCGAGATCTTCGTGGCGTTCGTCACCCAGCAGACCGGCCGTCCGAGCTATTGCTGCTACACCCGCGAGGAGACCATCACTGCGGGCAACTCGCGCCACCAGATGCAGATGACCGTTAAGCTGGGCGCCATGAACGACGGCACCATCACGGCTATTGATCTGCACACGCTGTCCAACGCCGGCGCGTACGGCGAGCACGCTACCACAACGATCGGCCTTTCGGGCCACAAGAGCCTGCCGATCTACAACCATGTGAAGGCGAGCCGCTTTAGGTGGGACGCCGTCTACACCAACACCAACCGCGGCGGCGCGTATCGCGGCTACGGTGCCACCCAGGGCCAGTTTGCCGTGGAGAGCGCCGTCAACGAGCTCGCCGACATGCTGCACATGGACCCCGCCGACCTGCGCCTTAAGAACATGGTGCACGAGGGTGAGGTCATGCCGCAGTACTACAACGAAAAGCTCAACGCCTGCGCACTCGACCGCTGCCTGCTGCGCGCGATGGACATGATCGGCTGGCGCGACAAGCCGCTGGCCGTGGACCTGGGCGACCGTGTGCGCGCCCTGGGTTGTGCGCTCACCATGCAGGGCTCGGGCATTTCCAATGTCGACATCGCCGGCATCGATATGCGCCTGGAAGAGGACGGCTTCATTACCATCGGCACCGGCGCCACCGATAACGGCATGGGCGTCGACACGATCCTGGCGCAGATTGCCGCCGAGGAGCTGGGCGTGGAGAGCTCGCTGATCGTGGTGCGCGGCGTGGACACCGACGTCTCGCCGTTCGACGCCGGCTCGTACGCGAGCTCGGGCACGTACGTGACGGGTCTGGCGGCCAAGAACGCTGCGACCGAGCTGCGCGAGAAGATCTGCGCCAAGGCCGCCCAGATGTGGGACGTGGACGCCGTCGATGTGGTCTTTGATGGTCAGTACGTGCGCCTGTCCGACGAGCGTGCCGCGCGCGAGCAGAACCGCTACCTCACGCTGCGCGACTTTGCCAACCTGTGCGTCAAGAACATCGCGGGCGGCGACGCGCTCACCTCGCACGCTTCTGCCTGCCTGCCCGTTTCGCCTCCGCCGTTTATGGCCGGCATTGCCGAGGTCGAGGTCGACAAGGCCACCGGCAAGGTGACTGTGGTGGACTACGCGGCGGCTGTGGACTGCGGCACCGTGATCAACGAGGCACTCGCGCGCGTCCAGGCCGAGGGCGGCATTGCCCAGGGTATCGGTCACGCGCTCTACGAGATCGTCGAGCACGATGACCGCGGCCGTCTGCGCACCGGCAACTTTATGAGCTACAAGCTGCCCACGCGCTTGGATATCGGCAGCATTCGCGTGGCCTTTGAGCCGAGCTACGAGCCGACGGGCCCGTTTGGCGCCAAGTCGATCGGCGAGGTCGTCATCAACACGCCGCTCGCCGCCGTGGCCTCGGCCGTGGCGCACGCCACCGGACATCAGGTACGCTCGCTTCCGATCACGCCGGAGAAAGCGCTGCTGGGGGAGTAGCGGGTTAGCGAACAAGTCGTAATGGGCGGGGCGGGGCAACTCGCCCCGCCTTTTGCACTCGTGGTGAGGTCGTGAGCCTGTAAAAGGTGTGCGTGCGCTTGCCGTTCGTATCTGCTATCATTCCTAGTCTGTGCGCTCATGCGGGCGTGGCGGAATTGGTAGACGCGCCAGATTTAGGTTCTGGTGGGATTCCCGTGAAGGTTCGAGTCCTTTCGCCCGCACCAACGCATCTGCGTCGGCTTCGGCCGTCGCGACACTTTGTTGCATAAAGGTACCAGCACCTCAGATAAGCTGGGCAGTATGAGGAGGAACGTGTTGAACATCACCGCTTCTGACGTCAAGGACGCCAAGCTCACCGCTACGGTCACCATCCCGGCCGCCGACGTCGACGCCGCGATCAAGAAGGCCTACAAGGACACCGCCAAGAAGTACCGCTTCCCGGGCTTCCGTGCCGGTAAGGCTCCCCGTCCGGTCATCGACTCTGCTCTTGGCGCCGAGGCTACCCTCGCTCAGGCCACCAACGACCTGATCGCCGCCAACGAGCCCGCCGTCCTCAACGAGCTGGACATCGTCCCCACCAAGAGCGGTGACTACAAGGAGCTCGACCTCGCCAAGGATCACGAGGACTACACCTACACCGTCGAGTTCTCCCTGCGTCCCGCCGCTGAGCTCTCCTCCTTCGACGCTGTCGAGATCGAGATGCCCCCTGCGGAGGTCACCGAGTCCGAGATCAACAACCAGGTCGAGATGCTTCTCAACTACCGTGCCACCTTCGAGGACGTTGAGGGCCGCGCTGTCGAGTCCGAGGACTACGTTACCGTCGACCTCAAGGCCGTCGAGAACGCCGACAACTTTGCCGCCGAGGGCCGTATGCTCATCGCCGGTAGCGACAGCAACCCCGCCGAGTTCAACGAGGCTCTGATCGGCGCCAACGTTGACGACGTCAAGTCCGTCACCTGGACCGACGAGGCCGAGGAGGGCGAGGAGGCCGAGACCCACACCGTCGAGGTCACCGTCAAGGGCATCAAGGTCCGCAACACCCCCGAGCTCACCGACGAGCTCGTCAAGTCTGACTTTGGCTTCGACAGCATCGACGCTATGCGCGACGCTATCAAGATCGAGATCGAGCAGGACAAGGCTTCCCGCCTCCCGGCCGAGAAGGAGAACCGTTGCGTCTCCGCTCTCGCCGAGCGCCTGCAGCTCGACGAGATGGACGCCGACTACGAGCAGTCCGTCTTTGAGGAGCTTGGCCAGAACTTCCTGTCCAACCTCGCTGCCCGCGGCATGACGCTGGACACCTGGCTGCCCGCTTCCGGCCTGACCATGGAGCAGTTCATCGGCGACCTGCACAAGCAGGCCAACGACGTCGCCCGCGAGTCCCTGGCTCTGGACGCCCTCGCCCGCGAGCTCAAGATCGAGGTCACCGAGGACGACATCAACGCCGAGTTCGAGAAGGCCGGCGTCAAGGACGTCGAGGCTTCCAAGGCCGAGTTCATCGCCGATGGTCGCATGCCTGCCGTCCGCGAGTCCATCCGTCGATCCAAGGCCGTCGACCACCTGGTCGAGAACGCCAAGGTGACCGAGGTCGACGAGACCGCCAAGGACGCCGAGTAATTCTCGCCACCTTGCCCGCGAGCGCATGTATGTGCCCGTGATGGGGTAAAGTTATAAGCCGGTTATCCGGTTGCTTCGTACGGTGCCAGCCAATGCATAGCATGCGGGCACCGTACGTTTGTCTAGAACCACTATTGGTCCGTAAGAGAAATGGAGATGCGTATGATCGCTAAGTTCGATTCCGCCCTCGTGCCATACGTTATCGAGCAGACGCCGCGCGGCGAGCGCAGCTACGATATCTATTCGCGCCTGCTCAACGACCGCATCATCTTCTTGGGCGAGGAGATCAACTCCGTCAGCGCCAACCTGGTCGTTGCCCAGCTGCTGCATCTTGAGAGCCAGGATGCCGAGAAGGATATCTCGCTCTACATCAATTCGCCCGGTGGCGAGGTTTACTCTGGCCTGGCGATTCTTGACACCATGAACTTTATCAAGCCGCAGGTCTCCACCATTTGTGTTGGTATGGCCGCGTCTATGGCTGCCGTGCTGCTTTCGGCTGGCGCCAAGGGCAAGCGCTTCTGCCTGCCGCACTCCAAGGTCATGATTCACCAGCCCAGCGGCGGTGCTCAAGGTCAGCAGACCGAGATCGAGATCGTGGCCGAGGAGATCAAGAAGACCCGCCGCGAGCTCAACCAGATCCTGTCCGATGCCTCGGGCCAGCCCATCGAGAAGGTCCAGGCCGATACCGAGCGCGACAACTACCTGACCGCTGCCGAGGCCCTCGACTACGGCCTGATCGACCGTATCGTCACCTCGCGCGATCTCGCCGCGAAGGACGCCTAGGATGGCAGGAAACATGCAGGACAACTTTGACGAGAATGGTAACCCCATCCGCTGCTCCTTCTGCGGAAAAGAGCAGGGGCAGGTCCGTCGCCTCGTAAAGGGTCCGACCAACATCTTTATCTGTGACGAGTGCGTCGCCGCCTGCTCCGAGATCCTTGAGGAGTCGCTGGCTTCGGACTTTATGGACGCTGCCCGCAACGGCAAGCTGCCGGGCTTCCTCAACGACCACGGCCAGGCTGCCGGTCAGCCCGCCGTGGACCCCGAGGCCGAGGGCTTTGAGCTCGAGGACGACCGCCAGGTCATTACGCACGTGCCGACGCCGCACGAGATCTATGACGAGCTTTCGGCCTATGTTATGGGTCAGGAGGACGCCAAACGCGCCATGTCGGTTGCCGTATACAACCACTATCGCCGCGTGATCGAGGGCGGCGCAGCGGTGTCTGCCTTTGACGATGGCATGGGCTCGCAGTTCGATGACGATATGGACGAGGTAGAGCTCGCCAAGTCCAACATCCTGCTGCTCGGTCCCACCGGTACCGGCAAGACCCTGTTGGCCCAAACGCTCGCGCGCATCCTTGAGGTTCCGTTTGCCATCGCCGATGCTACCGCGCTTACCGAGGCCGGCTATGTGGGCGAGGACGTGGAGAACATCCTGCTCAAGCTCATCAACGCCGCCGATGGCGATATTGAGCGCGCACAGGTGGGCATTATCTACGTGGACGAGATTGACAAGATTGCCCGCAAGGCCGAGAACCTCTCTATTACCCGCGATGTCTCGGGCGAGGGCGTTCAGCAGGCGCTGCTTAAGATTCTTGAGGGCACGGTGGCAAGCGTTCCGCCCACCGGCGGCCGCAAGCATCCCCAGCAGGAGCTGCTGCAGATCGACACGACCAACATCCTGTTCATCTGCGGCGGTGCCTTTGTGGGTCTGGACAAGATCATCGCCGATCGCGTGGGCAACAAGGGCGTGGGCTTTAACTCCGAGATCGCCGGTCCCACCTCGGTCGACGAGAACGACCTGCTGCGCCAGGTGCTTCCGCAGGACCTCAACGCATTCGGCATGATCCCCGAGTTCGTGGGCCGTACGCCCGTTGTCACCCAGACGCAGGCGCTCGACGAGGACGACCTGGTGTCGATTCTGACCGAGCCCAAGAACGCCGTGGTGCGCCAGTACCGCAAGATGTTCCAGCTCGAGGACGTCGATCTTGAGTTTGAGGACGCGGCCCTGCACGAGATCGCCCGCATGGCGCTCGCCCGCAAGACCGGCGCCCGCGGCCTGCGTTCCATTTGCGAGGACGTGCTTCAGCAGACGATGTTCGACCTCCCCAGCGAGGAGGGCGTCGCCAAGGTCGTCGTGACCGAAGCGGCGGTTAAGGGCGAAGAGCAGCCCCAACGCATCTACGGGTAAACCAGCCTAAAACGTGCTTGCAAATAGCCTCCGGCCACCCGCGGTCGGAGGCTATTTTATATATGCGCAATAACCCCAACTACCTGTGTTATTCTGTGTGTTTGTTTAAGCCTCAGCGAAGTCATATCAGACTGAAGTAATCGATACCTAAGGGGAGGAATGCAGACCCTAGCGGGCCTACATTCCTCCCCGACGGGCAAGGGAGAGATATATGGAAGAAATGCCCAAGAACTACGATCCGTCGACCAACGAGCCGGCGATCCTGCAGAAGTGGCTCGACGGCGGCTACTATAAGCGCCGTGAGGGCGTGGGCGACTGCACCGTCACCATTCCGCCTCCCAACGTGACCGGCAAGCTCCACATGGGCCACGCTACCGACGACTCCATCCAGGACGCCATCGTCCGTATGGCTCGCATGCGCGGCAAGTCCACGCGCTGGGTGCTGGGCACCGACCACGCCGGTATTGCCACGCAGACTAAGGTCGACAAGAAGCTCAAGAGCGAGGGCATCAGCCGCCTGGAGATTGGCCGCGATAAGTTTGTCGACGCCTGTTGGGACTGGACCCACGAGTACGGCGGCATCATCGTCGAGCAGATCAAGCGCATGGGCTGCTCCGTCGACTTCGACAACGAGCGCTTCACCATGGACGAGGATTACGCCCAGGCTGTGCGTAAGGTCTTCTGCGACTGGTACCATGACGGCCTGATCTACCGTGGCAAGCGCATCGTCAACTGGTGCCCCAACTGCACCACCGCCATCTCGGACGACGAGGCCGAGTATAAGGACGAGAAGGGCCACCTGTGGCACCTGCGCTACCCGCTGACCGAGCCGGTTAACGGCCAGGACTACATCGTCGTCGCCACCACGCGCCCCGAGACCATGCTCGGCGACACGGGCGTCGCCGTCTCCCCGAAGGACCCCGAGAAGGCCGCCTTCGTGGGCAAGACCGTCATGCTGCCGATCGTCAACCGTGAGATCCCTATCTTTGAGGATTGGCATGTCGACGCCAACTTTGGCTCCGGCTTCGTTAAGGTCACCCCGGCCCACGACCCCAACGACTATGCCATGGGTCAGGCTCACGACCTGCCGCAGATCAACATCTTCGACGAGCACGCGGTGGTCGTCGAGGGTTACGGCGAGTTCACCGGCATGAACCGCGACGAGTGCCGCGAGGCCGTTGTCAAGTGGTTCGACGAGCACGGTCTGCTCGACCACGTCGAGGAGCATGATCACTCCGTCATGCACTGCTACCGTTGCGACTCCGCCCTGGAGCCGTGGCTGTCCGAGCAGTGGTTCGTCGCCGTCGACAAGCTCAAGGGGCCGGCGCTCGACGCCGTCAACTCCGGCAAGGTCACCTTCCACCCCGCGCGCTGGACGCAGACCTACACCACCTGGATGGAGAACCTCAAGGATTGGTGCATCAGCCGCCAGCTGTGGTGGGGCCACCGCATTCCCGTGTTCTACTGCGAGGACTGCGGCTGGGAGGACGCCCTGACCGAGGACACCGACGTGTGCCCTAAGTGCGGAGGCCATCACGTGCATCAGGACGAGAACGTGCTGGACACCTGGTTCAGCTCGCAGCTGTGGACCTTCGCCACGCAGGGCTGGCCGCAAAAGCCGGAGCTGCTCGAGGGCCATCATCCCACGACGGCGCTCGTCACCGCGCGCGACATCATCGCGCTGTGGGTCGCCCGCATGGTCATGAGCTCGCTGTACTTCCTTGATGAGGTGCCGTTTAAGGACGTCGTCATCTACCCGACGATCCTGGCCAAGGACGGCAGCCGCATGTCCAAGTCCAAGGGCAACGGCGTTGACCCCATGGACCTCATTGGCATGTACGGCGCCGACGCCATGCGCTACAACCTGCTCACGTTGTGCACCAACAACCAGGACGTCAAGTTCGACGCGAACATCGATAAGAAGACCAAGAAGCTCATCGACAGCCCGCGTACCGACCAGGCCAAGTCGTTTGTGACCAAGATCTGGAACGCCAGCCGCTTCCTGCTTATGAACATGGAGGGCTACACGCCCGGCGAGCCCGTCGTTGAGACGCCGGCCGACGCCTGGATGTTCAGCCGCCTGGCCAAGGCCGTCCAGATGGTCACCGAGGGCATCGAGAACTACACCTTTGGCGACATGGCCCGCGGCGTGCAGCAGTTCTTCTGGAACGAGGTCTGCGACTGGTATGTCGAGGTCACCAAGGCTCGCCTGAAGGGCGAGGGCCGTCTGCAGGCGCAGCGCAACCTGATCTTTGTGCTTGACACGTCCATTCGCCTGATGCACCCGCTCATGCCGTTCGTGACCGAGGAGATCTGGGACAACATGCCGGCGAGCGTGCTCGATCTGGACGCCGAGGGCAACGTGGACCGCGCCGAGGCGCTCATGATCGCCAAGTGGCCCGAGCCCGCCGACTACGCCAAGTATGTTGACGAGGACGCCGAGCGCGCATTTGAGCTGTGCCGTACCGTCGTGTCTGCCGCCCGCGCCACGCGTTCGCGTTATCGCTTGAGCCCCAAGGCTGAGCTCGACGTGGTCGTGCGCGCCGGTGCCGAGGACATCGAGAAGCTCGAGAGCCTGCGCTCGACCATCGAGCCTCTGGCCAACACCGCCTCGCTGGTCATGGGTACCGACGTTGAGAAGCCGGCCGCGAGCATTGCCGTGGTCGACAGCGGCGTCGAGGTCTTTGTGGTGCTCGAGGGCAAGGTTGACCTTTCGGCCGAGAAGGCGCGCCTGGAGAAGGAGATCGGCGCGGCTCAGAAGGAGCTCGCTGGCTGCGAGAAGACCCTTGCCAAGGAGGGCTTTGTGGCCAAGGCCGCGCCCGCAGTGGTCCAGAAGAAGAGGGACCGTGCAGCTGAGCTCAAGGAGATCCTGGCGGCGCTGACTGCTCAGGTTGCTGACTTCTCGTAAGGTTTACTCGGGGGCGCGTCCCGATGCTTTGCTCTCCGCTGCGGACAGTCCTGCGCAAGACGGACAGCACATTAAGTGCTGTCCTTTGCGTGCGGAACTTGCGGCGAGCAAAGCATCGGGCCGCTCCCAGTTCGTTTACGTGGTTGTTTGCAACTGGTTAGTTTGGGCCACTGGGTTGTGGTCTTGATCTTGCTGCAAGCGGATAAAGGCTGATATTGTCAACGCGAGGGGCTCATTCTTTTTGATGGGCCTCTTTTTTATGTTATGGGGG
>CABMPS010000059.1 GCA_902388545.1 uncultured Collinsella sp. | reverse complement strand
CACGGCCACCGCGATCGTCACGACCGCCGCGAGGACCGCGGTCCTCGTCCAGGCCCATGGCGACGAGCGGAGCGATGACCTTATCGAGAGCGGCCATCAGCTCGGTGGCCTCCTCGTAAGAAAGCTCGGGCAGGAGCTTCTCCTTCTTGTTGGCAAGCTCGACCAGGCCCTCAGCGGCATCCTCGGCAGCGAAGACGACGATCTTGCGCATATCGCCCTCGGCGTCATCGATGCGGCCGACCAGATCGGCAGCCTCGGCCTCGGCCATCAGGCCATCGAGCTCGCGAAGGCGCATGCCCAGCAGGTCGGACATTTCCTTCTGCTCCATCTTGGGCTTGAGGTCAAGAAGCTTGATGGCGCGCTCGATGTTCGCCATGCGCTCGGCCTTGGCCTCCTCCTCCTTGGAAATAGCAAAGCGACGGCTACGCAGCAGGCGGGCGGCCTTCTGCATCTTGTCCATCAGCTCTTCGTCATCGTAATCAACGGCGGCCTCGACGACCTCGGCCTCCTCCTCGGCGGAAACCTCGTCAGCAGCCTCAACCTCGGCAGCTTCGGTCTCCACGGTCTCGACTGCCTCGACCTCGGCAGCCATGGTCTCGTTCTCGGTCTCGTTCATGATCTCTTCGTTCTCGGACATGAGACTCCTTCTTGGCCCTCTCGGGCATCATCGCCCCATTCGCGGGGCCCGTCGCGCACTCTTTGCGCTTTAAACATTCATGCCTCTCGGCAAAACGTCAATTAGTTTATGGTGTCGCCATCCAATCTAGCTGCAGAATCTATGTGCACACATTAATGCGACATGTGCGACTCGCGGCGAGCGTACACAACCGACACCGCGAACCCGACAACGGCAATCACAGCCGCCACGCGCACGGCAGCCGCAAATCCAATCGCCTGGGCAACGTCCGTCGCGACGCCGGCGGCACCGGCAGCCGCTGCAGAACTCGAAAGCAGGCCGATAAACAGCGACGGGCCAAACGAGGCGGCGATCATGTTCCACGTGTTGAGCAGCGCCGTTCCGTGGGGATGCTCGGCAGCAGGTAGCGTCTCCAAGCCGGCCGTTTGCGAGGGGCTCAGCACCAAACCGACTCCGGCATACACCACAACGGTCAGCGCCACGACGACGCCGATGTTCATGCTTGCCGCCGTCATCGAGATGGCAGTCTGCCCCACGGCAATCAGGGCAAAGCCGACCGGTAGCAGCGGCCATGCGCCATGGGCATCCATCACGCGTCCGCCCACAATCGAGGTCACGGCGTTGCAAGCGATCGCCGGCAAAATGAGCAGGCCCGCGACAAGCGCGGTCATGCCGTATGCGCCCTCAAAATAGAGCGGCAACAAAACGCTCATCGAGAACGTCGTCATCATCGACACCACCACAAGCAGACAGGCAGGCCAAAAACGAACGCTCGTCATGGGACGCACGTTGAGCACCGGATGGACGAGCTTGAGCTGACGGGCCGTAAACAGGCCGAGCAGCACAACCGCGGCGAAAAGCGTCACGATACCGGTCATCGCATTGGTCGAGAACTCGCCTACAGAATACACAAACGCCGTAATGCCAGCGGCGAGCAAAACAACCGACAGAATATCAAGCGTGGAGTTCGAGCGCTTTCCGACATTCCGAACGAGCCTTGCGCCCGCGGCGGCGACCACGACACCGCCCACCAGCGGCACTACGAACACCGCCCTCCAGCCAAACAACGTGCACATAAGACCACTGATCACGGGTCCAAACGCCGGCCCCAGCGTAATGCAGGCACCACCCAGGCTCAGATACAGACCGAGTTTCTCGCGCGGGGCGCAAGATAGCACCACATTCATCATGAGCGGAAACAAGATGCCCGATCCCGCAGCCTGCAAAATACGACTTGGCAGCAAAACGGCAAACGACGGGGCGACCAGGCACAGGACTTCGCCGGCGACCATGCATCCGCATGCGAAAAACAGCAGCTTACGCGTCGAGAAACGACCGGACAGATAGGCCATGGTGGCCGTAAAGATCGATGTCACGATCATGTAGCCCGAAACGAGCCACTGCGCCGTGGTGGCACTCACCGAAAAGGCCGCCATGATGTCGTGCAACGCCACATTAATGATGTTCTCGTTAAAGGCAGCAACAAAGGCTGCGATATACATTACGGCGAGAAACGCCGAAGTGTCCGATGGCGTTACTTGAACTTGTTGCTGAGATTTGCTTCCCATGTATTTCCTTCCTCTTGGAACGACAGTCGCATCGCCCCAGAGGAACAGTCCAGGGCGAGCATGAGCCCTAGACTTACGTCAGACGCCGCACGCGACGGATCTGACAACATGGTCCAACGTCGAAAGATTGTAACGCTGACGCGCAGCTTTCCTTCCGCGCTATTATTAAAAGTCCACGAAAGCACGAGACATGAGGAGCCCTCCATGATCAAGCCCATCATGAAATCCGAGTTCTTTTTGCGCCTGCCTTCCGAAGACGCGGGCCCCGATGACGCCGTGACCGGGCAGGACCTCCTGGATACGCTCCATGAACATGAGCACGAGTGCGTGGGCCTCGCCGCCAATATGATTGGCGTGCGCAAGCGTATCATCTGCGTAAAGGACGGCAACAGGGCGCTGTTGATGTACAACCCTCAAATTCTTGAGCAGGTCAATTCCTATCAGACGAGCGAAGGATGTCTTTCGCTGATCGGCGAGCGCCCCTGCACCCGCTACCGTCGCATTAAGGTGGAGTATCTGGACGAGAGCTTCGTCCACCGCATCAAAAACTTCTCGGGCTACACCGCCGAGATTATCCAGCACGAAATCGACCATTGTTGCGGAATCGTTATATAGTTCCGCCGATTCAAGAAAGCTCCCTGCAGCAAAACAACTGCAGGGAGCTTTTCATAGTGCGGAGCTTCTATCCCACTAGCTCTGGCGGTAATGGTCGAAGAAGTCGGCAAGGTCTTCGAGCGACTCTTTGAGCACTTCCATACGCGGCAGGTACACGATGCGGAAGTGATCAGGCTCATCCCAGTTAAAGCCGCCGCCGCGGGTGATCAGGATCTTCTTCTCGTGTAGCAGGTCAAGGGCAAACTGGTCGTCATCGGTGATGTTGAACTTCTTCACATCCATCTTGGGGAAGATGTAGAACGCCGCGCGCGGCTTGACCACCGAGATGCCGTCAATCTTGTTGAGCGCCTCATACACAAAGTTGCGTTGCTCGTAGACGCGGCCGCCGGGACGGATGTAGTCGTTGACGGACTGATGACCACCGAGTGCCGTCTGAACGATCGACTGAGCCGGCACGTTGGAGCACAGGCGCATGTTGGAGAGCATGTTAATGCCCATGATGAAGTCGCTCATGCAGCGCTGGTTGCCCGAAAGCACCATCCAGCCAATACGATAGCCCGCGATCATGTGCGACTTGGAAAGGCCGCTAAAGGTGACGCAGGGCAGATCAGGAGCGAGCGAGGCAATCGAGACGTGCTCGTAACCGTCCATGCACAGGCGGTCGTAGATCTCATCGGCAAAGATCATCAGCTGATGCCTGCGTGCAACCTCGACGATGCCCTCGAGCACCTCGCGCGGGTAGACCGAGCCCGTGGGGTTGTTGGGGTTGATGATAACGAGGGCTTTGGTCGCGCTCGTGATCTTGGACTCCATATCCTCCAAGTCGGGATACCAATCCGCCTGCTCATCGCACAGATAGTGAACGGGATGACCGCCGGCAAGGGTTGCGCACGCCGTCCAGAGCGGATAGTCGGGGCTGGGGATCAGAATCTCGTCGCCATTGTCGAGCAGCGCGTTCATCGAAAGCTGAATGAGTTCGGACACGCCGTTGCCCGTGTAGATGTGCTCCATCTGAACATTGGGCAGGCCCTTGATCTGCGAGTACTGCATGATTGCCTTGCGCGCAGAGAACAGGCCGCGCGAGTTGGAATAGCCTTCGCAGTCGGGCAGCTGCTGGCGCATGTCCTTGATGACCTCATCGGGCGTGCGGAAACCAAAGGGTGCCGGATTACCGATGTTGAGCTTGAGGATGCGCTCGCCTTCGTCCTCCATACGGGCAGCCTCGTCGACGACGGGGCCGCGCACGTCATACAGGACGTTCTCGAGTTTGGCGGATTTAGAAAAAGTACGCATGGTGGTGCTCCTTGGAATTTGAGCTGAGGGATGGGGTTCGGGCTTGGAATCGTTGCGGGGTGATGATGCCTCGCCTTGATCGGCGTCGCCGGCAAGCAGCCAGGTAACATCGACCTCCAAAATACGGGCGAGCAGCTCAGCCACATCGCGCCGCGGAATCGTCTTGCCGCTCACATATTGGCTCATCTGACTCTTGCCGAGTTTTTTGCCGAGCATCTCCGATGCGCGGATCACGTCCGACTGGCGAACGTCGCGATCGGACATAGTCTGTCGCAGGCGATCGCTAAACGTCTCTTGGGCCACAGGAACCTCCTTGCTGGCAAAGTTCAATTTATAGAACACGAATTGAACCATGGTTCAATTTAGCAAGCAGTATAACGCGGCACCTCATTCGAAAGTTCAATTTCATAAGAAAACGTACCGGACTCCGAGATTTGCCCAAAGCGGACAATGGCGTGTACGCGTTTAGAGGTATTCAAGGAATCGAGCGGCGGCAAGCGAAACGTCAGCCATGCGATATATCGCATTGATCTGCCGATGGGGATGTCCCTCGAGCGAACGCACGGCAACATCGAACTGGCAGCGGCGCAAGATGAGCGCGGGAAGAATGCTCACGCCCAGGCCGTCCTCGACCATGGCCATAATCGCATAGTCATCCCAGGTCGACAGCTTGGAGCACACCGTCAGTCCCGCCCGACGGAACAGCGGCGTAATCTCGTCATCGGTGCCGCGTTCTAGCAGAATAAACTGCTCGTTGGCTAAATCGGCAAGAGAAACGACCTCCGCCGTGGCAAGCGAGGAGTCCGCTGGCACCACGGCCATCAACTCGTCTTGCACCAACGGTCGCGACGCCATGCCGGCGCCGCGTGGCTCGCGCGGAATAAAGCCCAGGTCACAGCGGCCTTCCGCCACCCATTGCTCAATCTCGGAGTAATCACCCATCAGCAGCTCGTAATCGACATCCGGATGATCGGCGCGAAAGCGCGCAATCACCGGCGGCAGTACATGGGTCGCCACACTCGAAAACGTACCGATACAGATCTTGCCACGCATGAGCCCTCGCATCTCGTCCACGCGTCGCTGCAGGCGGCCAAACTCTTCGCATAACGCCTCGACTGCCGGCATGACCTGCCGCCCGTCGGCAGAAAGCACCACGCCCTCGCGGCTGCGGTCGAGCACCTTAAAACCCCAGTCTGCCTCAAGGTCGCCCACCATGCGGCTCACGCCCGACTGCGAGTAGCTCAGCCGCTCTGCAGCACGCGTAAAGCTGCCGGCACGCACCGTCTCGAGCAGCACTTGCATCTTTTGGATATTGGTCTCCACAGCACGTCCCCACCCTTGCATGAGTTTTTGTTATGTTTTCCATGCATTATATTCGCTTTTCTTCTAAAGCCAGTTCACCCATAGTGAACATGTTCGGATATAGAGGGGATGGCAGCGCATGAACAACGGACTGTTTACGTATTTAGCAGCATTGTTGTTGTTTGGTTCTAACGGCATCATCGCCGCGGCTATCGCGCTGCCGAGCTCCGATATCGTGCTGCTGCGCACCTTTCTGGGAGCCTTCTCGCTTGTCACCATCCTCGCCATCACCCAACGCCATACGTTGCAAGCACCATCTCGCCCCCGAGAAGCCGCAGCCCTGATCCTTTCGGGAGCCGCACTGGGCGCCAGCTGGATTTTTCTGTTCCGCGCGTATCAGACGATAGGCGTCGGCGTATCCTCGCTGCTGTACTACTGCGGCCCCATCATCGTTATGGCGCTCTCCCCGCTCATCTTTGGCGAAAAGCTGACCGGCGGCAAAATCGCCGGCTTTATCGCCGTTGCTTGCGGTGCTTTTCTCATTGCAGCGCAAGGTCTAGGCGGCAATATGCCCATTGCGGGTATCGTCTGCGGCATCGCCTCGGCATTTTGCTATGCGCTGATGGTCATCGCTAGCAAGGGTGCACCACACATCGAAGGCCTCGAGAACTCCGCGCTCCAGGTGAGTGCCGCCTTTGTGACCGCGCTGGTCCTCACGCTCATCACGCAGGGCGCTCCCTCATTCCTGTCCGCCGGCGTCGCCGCCAGTATTGATTGGCGCGCCGTCGTCATGCTCGGCGTCGTCAACACCGGCATCGGTTGCCTACTCTACTTTAGTGCCGTCGCCAAGCTGCCCGTCCAGACCGTCGCGGTCGTTGGCTACCTCGAGCCGCTTTCGGCCGTCGTGTTCTCCGCCGTCCTTTTAGGCGAAGCCATAACACCGGTCCGCCTGATGGGCGCCGCACTTATCATCGGCGGCGCGATTTTTTGCGAACTCGCCGGCAAACGCGCAAACGCCAAGGCCGGTGTCGCCCAGGCGGCACGCGCTTAAGGGACATTTTCTCGGGGCGCATGCGGGATAAAGCCCAGGTCGCAGCGCCCCTGCACCTCACAGGAGACGCAGGGGCGCTTTGCATTGCAGTGAAGCTATCGGCTACGAGCGACGCGGCTCGGGAACCACGAGCCTATCGGGGCTCGCACCCTCGGCATCCATCAAGCTCACGTAGCGAATCGACGGGTCGTCGTAGGTCGCATAGTAATAATTGCCCGTGCGAGCGCTAAAGCATCCGGTGTAGATCGTCTTCTCGAACTTGCCATCGCCCATCTTGGACGCCCCCTCGATCATCGCCACGCCCTCGAGCGAGCGGAACATGCGGACGACGTTTTCGGCCTCGCTCTCCTTTTGCGGGTAATTGGCATTGAGATAGGCCGCCTTTACAAAACGGCTCGGCGAATAGCAGTCACCCGGAATACCGCGCATGCCGGCACCCGCACCATAAGGCTTAAGCTCGGCGCCACGCCACGTCGCCGTCTGCGGAAAATCGCTTGTGGCGGTGATATAGGTGCGTAGATTTTCCATATGCCACGGGAAGGTCGGCTGGTTGGCAAGGGTGTCGACCGGATCGTCGTATACGTGCAGGCCGTCAGCCATCATCTCGACCACGATGCTACGCTGCCTGTCGCCGATAATCCAATGGAGCAGCGACACGCCCAGCCCCTCTCCTGCAGATTTGGCAACAATCACCGTATCGTGCAACGCAGCCTCGACCTCGTCGACCGTCGAGAACGTCGCTGCCACCCACAGGGGAAACTCATAGGCCGCGATATTGGTCTTGCCGTCGGCAGGATCCTCGGCATACTCGGCATAACCCGGGAAATTGAGACCCGCCACGGCGAGGCCCGCATCGTTGCCGCAGTCGAAGAACATGGGGTAGTTCTTGTAATCGATGCACATGCCGATTACCGCGTGTGCCGCCGACGCATCGTCGATAAACGAATACGGAATGTGGAACCCGCGCGGCATCACGCGAACCTGTTGGCCGTAGTCAAAGCTCCAGTCGAGGTTGCGGCCCAGATACATGTGGCCAGAATTATCGGTAAATCGAATGCTCGTGCACATAGCGCCTCCTAGCTTTACGGTCCTGCTAAGGTTATTGTCACCAAACAAAAAGGCGCTAAACACAAAAGCCCAGACATGACAACAATGTCACGCCCGGACCAAAAGAGACGAAGTGCGGTGCTTTGGTCCCCTTAGACCAACTTTCCAAGACAGTGGTCGATCATATGCTGGACCATCTGCGCCTCAAAGCCCGCGTAGTCGCGGCGGCACTCCTTCATCTTGCCGTCGACGATCTGGTCAAAGGCAACCTTGCACTTGATGTAGCGCGTGGACTTGGTGACCTCCTCGTGCGTCAGGCAGCTCTCCTCCATCTTGCTGGCGCCCAGGCCAAACACCAGACGGGGGTTGTAGAGCACGTGGGGCTCGCCGGCGTCGTCCAGGTAGACGCAGACCTTCTTGGTAACGCCAATCTGGTTAGCGGCAAGGCAGCCGGCATCGTCGAGCGACTTGATGGTATCGATCAGGTCCTGAGCAACCGACTCGTCCTCGACGGTCGCAACCTCGCAACGCTGGGACAGGATAGCCTCGTCGTGGCAAAGCTCTTTAATCATACGTTCCTCCATAGGGGTCGTTGTAACCGCTTAAGTATACGGTACCCACACATTTTCATGCGATAAATACCGTCCGTCTGTTACAAAGCGCCGAACATCAACATGCGAGGAACAGCAAGGTTGTAAAGACGATATAGTAAGTGAGTTCGTGTCAATCGGCCTAAACTCGGGGCTGAACAAGGAAAGGGTATGCATGGACGAACTTTTTCACGTCAGTGAGCGCAAGTCCACAATCGGGACCGAACTTCGCGCTGGACTGACAACATTCCTGGCGATGGCCTACATCATCGCCGTCAACCCCGCAGTGCTCTCGGGCGCTGGCATTGATGCGGGAGCGCTCGCCTGCGCCACCTGCCTGGGCGCCGGCATCATGACCATCTGCATGGGCATCTTCGCCAACCGCCCGCTCGCCTGCGCGTCGGGTCTGGGCATCAACGCCATGATCGCGGGCATCGCCACCACCATGTGCGGCGGCGACTGGCACGTGGCCATGAGCGTTATCTTCCTCGAGGGTATCGTCATCTTGCTGCTCGTCCTGTGCGGCCTGCGCGAGGCCATCATGGACGCCATCCCCGTGGTCCTGCGCCACGCCATCTCGGTGGGTCTGGGCCTGTTTATCGCCATGATCGGCCTGTGCGACGCCGGCATCATCACCGCTGGCGCCGGTACGCTCGTCGGCCTGGGCGACATCGCCTCCCCCACCTTTATCGTCGGCATCATCTCCATCGTCGTGACGGTTGCCCTGGCTTCCCGCAACGTGCCGGGCTCGCTGCTCATCGGCATCATCGTCGCCGTTATCGCCGGAATCCCGCTGGGCGTCACCCATGCGCCCGAGGGCCTCATCGCACCGCTCGACTTCTCGACCTTCGGCGCCCCGTTTGCCAGCACTGCCGACGGCAACCTTGCCATCGTGAAGGTCCTGACCGACCCGATGCTGCTCGTCGTGGCCTTCTCGCTGCTCATGAGTGACTTCTTCGACACCATGGGCACCGCGATGGCCGTCGCCAAGCAGGGCGAGTTCCTGACCGAGGACGGCAATGTCGAGGACATCCGTCCCATCCTGGTCGTCGACTCCGTGGCCGCTGCTGCCGGTGGCTTTATGGGCGTCTCCTCCATCACCACTTTCGTCGAGTCCACGTCCGGCGCTGCCGACGGTGGCCGCACGGGTCTCACCTCCGTCACCACCGGCGTGCTGTTCATCCTCGCCGCGTTCTTCTCCCCCATCGTCACCATCGTTTCCAGCGCCGCCACCTGCGGTGCTCTGGTCTACGTCGGCTACCTCATGATGAGCGAGGCCTCCGAGATCGACTGGTCCGACGTGTCGCAAGGTTTCCCGGCGTTCATGATTGTCGCCGGCGTGCCCTTCACTTACTCCATCTCTGCCGGCATTGGCCTGGGCTTTATCGCCTACGTGATCGTCGCGCTCTTTAAGGGCGAGGCCTCCAAGATCAAGCCGCTCATGTGGATCGCAGCCCTTGCCTTCCTCGTCTACTTCTTCGTGGCGTAACAGCATAGTCTGCTAAAGCAAAACAACAAGGCGCGGAGTCGCATCGAGCGGCTCCGCGCTTTTCTTTTAAAGCCAGGCAACGCACGGACGCGCGATGTATTGCTTCCCGAGTTTTGGACATTTTGCCCTCCAAACGGCACTACCGCCGGCTACATCCTGCAGATATGCTGGGCGTAATCGCATAGGCCCTATGAGGATGGGAGTAGCCATGGCCGCCTTGTTCACGACCCCCAAGCGCAATGACAAAACCTCTGGAGCCCATTTTGTCGAGCCCGACGTTCGCCGTCGCATAGGACTCGCGCACAGCAGCTGGCGCCGCGTGACGCGCCGCATCGTCGTGGGTGCCGTGTGCGCGCTCACGGTGAGCTCGCTGC